>CAZDHQ010000484.1:0-4288 GCA_964505135.1 uncultured Ferruginibacter sp. | reverse complement strand
CAGGGTTATTACCTTCCAACTTTCCATAAATGGTTACGTTTTTATTAGGGTTGAGTTTTTTTAATTCAACCAAAGGTGTATTGCCCACTAAATCAAGAATGCCTGCCATATAATGTAGATTTATCTTTTTCCAGTTACTTAAATCGAAACGAGGTAACAAAATAACATCATTCTGTAAACAAAATTGTACTGCTTATCATTTAGCCAGGTTAATATTCATTATAAACCCCTGATATTTCCAAAATCGGAAACAATGCATTTGATTTATTGAATCAATCAGCAAATAAAGGTTAAAGAAGTCCATCATAAGGATAGACTATAGTATGTTTGCAGAATAACAGTAAACGAATATGACACATTACATTAAGCAAGCATTGATCATTTTATTTTTATTACAAACGGGATTTGTTTTTGCACAGCAAAACAGGTGGATAGGAAAAATACACAGAAACGATGGCAACGATATCCGTTTTGTATTTGACACAAAGACAGAAAAGAATAAGCCGGTTTGGTATATCTATAATGCAGAAGAAAAAATCAGGGTGGATAATATTACCAACGAGGGTGATTCCTTGATAGTACAGATGCCCGTTTTTGAATCCCAGTTCAGGTTAAAGAAAAATAACAATTCATTTGAAGGATACTGGGTAAAAGGCGGTGCTGTTAAAACATCGGTTGTTCCCTTTTCTGCTGAACCTGGCAATAAAAGATTTACCAATTCTGCTAAAGCAAAAAATGATATCGGTGGTAGATGGGCAGTAACTTTTACAAACAGTAAAAAGGATGGTATTTCTGTAGGTGAATTTAAACAACAGGGCAATAAATTAACGGGAACATTTTTAAATGCAACAGGAGATTACCGTTACCTTGAAGGTGTAGTGAGTAACGATACTTTATTGTTATCTGGTTTTGATGGAGGCCATGCTTTTTTGGTATCCGGTAAAATTAATGGCGATAAAATTAATGGAACATTTTACTCAGGAGCATCTTATAAGGAAGAATGGACAGCAGTGAAAGATGCCAATGCTAAACTGATGCTGGATTCTGTTGCGATGTTTGTAAGACCAGGAGAAGAAAGCCTTCACTTCACATTTAAAGATTTGAGCGGCAAAAAAGTCTCTATTACAGATGACAAGTTTAAAAACAAAGTGGTAGTGATACAATTGATGGGAAGCTGGTGCCCTAACTGTATGGATGAAACTGCATTTTTAAGTGACTACTATAATAAGAATAAACAACGTGGCGTAGAGATTATTGCATTGGCTTATGAATACAGCACTGACTGGAACAGGAGCCTGAAGAGTTTACAAAAATTCAAAGAAAGGTATAATGTACAGTACACTATTTTGAATACGGAAGTAACCGTGCTGGATTCATTGAGAACAGAAAAAACTTTACCTGAAGTAACTCCAATCAAATTTTTTCCATCATCCATTATACTGGACAAAAAAGGGAAGATAAGGAAACTGGATACCGGCTTTAATGGCCCAGGCACAGGTGAACATTACGAGATTTATAAGAAGGAATTTGAAGAGACGATTAATCATTTACTAAGCGAATAAAACAAAAAAATAATTCTGAATTGCAGCCATAGTGCTGCAATTTTTTTGCACCATATATAAAAAAGCAAGGCAATGTAGAAACATTGCCACTCGATTGCTTGCTTGTGAGTATTACCGAGGTCTATGGTCGGATTCGAACCGACGTATGAGCTTTTGCAGAGCCTTGCCTCGCCTCTCGGCCACATGACCTTATTTAAAATTTCATTCAGCGTTTACATGAATGACGAAAACATCCATCCGTTTTCATAGTGCAATGATAGAAACAAAATATTAGTCTACCAAAATAATAGACTAATATTTTGTGAAAATTTATTTTTGAAATTTATTCTGATTTTTACTGAACAGTTGACTTATCGAAAAGGTATATAATACCGCCTATTGCCAAAATACCAATGCCAATAAGACTTTCAACAGGGCGATCCACCAGGGTAAATATCAATACACCTGCGTTGAACAGAAGAAAAATAATTTGCAATAAAGGTTTGAAAGGTGATTTAAAAACATTTAGTCCTTCCTTCTTTTTTAAAAACAAACTGGTTGCAACAGTAAGTGATGCCATTAATTGTAAAACAAATCCGGCGTAGAGCAATACTTTTTCAAATGAACCTGATAAGGTAAGTATGATAGAAATGATTACATGCGCCCAAACAGCCTGCACAGGAATTAGATGCTTGTTTCTTTTAGCAAGTGGTTTCCAAAGATGATGCTCATTGGCCATTGCCCATGTAACACGAGGGCCTACCCACAGGTAAGAACTGATGGTAGCTATTAATTGTACAGCAATAAATACACTCACCCATTTACCACCTGCGCTGCCCAATAAATTATCAAAGGCAACAAAAGTAACTTCTTCCTTTCCTTCCATTTGTGCAACTGTAGCATTCTTTAATAAGGCAAATTGAAACAATACATAAGCAAGGGAAACAAAGACGGTACTTCCAATCAAAGCCTTTGGTAAATTCTTTCGTGGATTATCAATCTCATCTACTACATAAGCTGCAGCATTCCAACCCACATATGCAAAGGATACATACACCATTGATACGGCAAAGCCAGGTTTAACAATTTCCTGCTTCCAGCTATTATCAAAACGAAATGCATTACCTGTATGTCCCTCTATTGCAAAACCAAGTATAATCAATACGATGATGAACAAGACTTTTACAATGGTAGAAATATTCTGAAACCTGCTGCTGTGGCGTATTGTAAAGCTATGCATCAAACCAATGACAATGATGATTGCAATAGCCAGCCATTTGTTATCATTCAGTCCAAAAGGAGCAAGGTATTTTGTAAAGGCCATAGCAGCCAACGCAATGGGTGCAGAAAAACCAACTGTTAATCCTGCCCATGCAGAGAGATATCCCATTGCTGGATGAAACACCCTTGACAAATAAATATAATCACCGCCGGATTCTTTAAAATGCGTACCCAGTTCAGCATAAGCATATGCGCCGAACAAACTGAGCAGGCCACCAGCAGTCCAAAGAATAAAAATCGTCCAGCTATTTTGTACAGTAGATAATTGAAATCCAAGGCTGGTAAATACGCCGGTGCCAATCATATTGGCCACCACAATAGAAGAAGCAGTAAGAATGGTGATTTTTTGTTTCAAGAAATGAAAATAACAAAACCCTTGTAAACTTGATCAAACAAAAAAGGGGATCACTCCCCTTTTTAAAAATTATCATTAAGATTCTATCGTCCCATACCCGGCATGCGACCCATCGGCATTTTGTTCATCATCTTCATCATGCCTTTCATTTGCTCAAACTGCTTTAAGAATTGATTTACTTCCGCAATATCTCTTCCACTTCCTTTTGAAATTCTTTGCTTGCGGCTTGGATTAATAAGATCGGGATTTCTTCTTTCTTCCAGTGTCATTGAATTAATGATGGCTTCAATTCCTTTGAACGCATCATCGTTGATATCAAGATCTTTAATTTGTTTACCCACTCCAGGAATCATGCCCAGCAAGTCTTTCAGGTTACCCATTTTTTTTATCTGCTGCAGCTGTGTTTTGAAGTCTTCAAAATCAAACTGGTTCTTCCTGATTTTCTTTTCCAGTTTAGCAGCTTCTGCAGCATCAAATTGCTCTTGCGCTTTTTCCACTAAACTCACAATATCACCCATGCCTAAAATACGCTGCGCCATCCTCTCAGGATAAAACACATCCAGCGTATCCATTTTTTCACCGCTACTAATGAACTTGATCGGCTTTTGAACAGTATACTTAATTGACAGTGCAGCACCGCCTCTTGTATCACCATCTAATTTCGTAAGCACAGCACCTGTAAAATCAAGTCGTTGATTAAATGCAGCAGCCGTATTCACTGCATCCTGGCCCGTCATGCTATCTACTACAAACAAAATCTCAGTTGGATTTACTGCTTTCTTGATATTGGCCACTTCAGTCATCATCACTTCATCCACAGCCAAACGACCGGCGGTATCAATGATGATTACATTTTTATTTTTTGTTTTTGCTTCCTTTATAGCATTTTGCGCAATAGAAACAGCGTCTTTATTTTCTCTCTCTGCATATACATCCACACCAATCTGTCCACCCAATACTTCCAACTGGTCAATCGCCGCTGGCCTGTAAATATCAGCAGCCACCAATAAAGGAGACTTGCCTCTTTTTGTTTTTAAATAATTAGCCAGCTTACCACTAAACGTTGTTTTACCACTACCCTGCAAGCCTGCAATCAAAATAACAGCAGGAT
>CAZDHQ010000483.1:0-4289 GCA_964505135.1 uncultured Ferruginibacter sp. | reverse complement strand
CAAGGCTTAATAAACCTTCTTTTAAGCTTGTCTCAAAAACATTCAGCAAAGTTTTGGTATCATTTACTTCGGTAGGCTTGTAATCCGTTGTTGCAAAATCAAGCTCTGAAGTAGTCAATACCATTGGCGCCCAGGTGGGCAACTCTGCTATATGGGTAGCCAACTGGCGTATGGTCATACTCTTTGGATGCGGCTTCCAGTCATATTTGTCGTTGGGTATTGCTGCCAGCATTTTTCTTGTGGCGATGGCTTCTTTTTCCATTTCATTCTTAAATAATGATAAACGTGTCATGGTTTTTGTTTTTTTGATGATAAAACAAAGTAACCATGGCGTAGTGTCAACCCTATGTCAGTAGTAAAAAAATTATTTTAATTTTTTTTCGATAGCTGAAACGTTATTTCTAATGATGTCTTTAAGTGAAGCGGGGGAGAGTATATTGGCATATTCACCAAAAAGCAGGAAGAACTTAGCGAACCCAAATAAAGAAGCTGTTACAAAAGTCATTTCCATTTGATCACCGGCATCTTTTTGTGAAACAAACCCATTGTAATATTTCTGATCGCCAAAATAATGCAATACAGATTTATCTACTTTAATAACCACTGTGTGCATTTCTTTTTCTTTGCTCATTTTGGCAATAAATGACTTCAGCGAAGGATGTTGCTGGGTAAAAAGCCGCCCGGTATTTTTAATATAGCTTACACGGTCTAATCTAAAAGTGCGGTAATCAGAACGAAGCCGGCAAAAAGCGATCATATACCAATAAGTACCTAAGTAAAATATGCCCACAGGTTCTATATCCCGGTTACTATACTGCTGTGTATTATTAGCAAAGTATCCAATATCTAATACCTCTTTGTCAACAATACTTTTCAAAATTGTTTGCAGGTGTACCGGGCTATTTTGTTTTGGTGGCAGGTAAGGATTATCCACCACTTCAATATAATCTTCCATTTCTTCCACCATTTCTTTTTCTGTAAACCGCAACACGGCTTTTATTTTAAACATCGCTTCACTGAAATATTTTTTTGAAGAGGTATCAGTAAGCTTCTCTACCATTTTTTCGGCAGTAATAAATGCAATGGCTTCTTCTTTGGTAAACATCACCGGCGGCAGGCGGTAACCTTCCATAATACTGTAGCCCACGCCGGCTTCACCTGCAAGAGGAACCCCTGCTTCTTCCAGCGTCTTAATATCACGGTAAACAGTACGTAAACTAATAGAAAAGCGGTCAGCAATTTCCTGCGCCTTTACTATTTTTTTTGATTGAAGCTGTATTAAGATGGCGGTAACCCTGTCTATGCGGTTCATCCGGTTCTGATAGTTTACTTGTATTAAACAAATGTAACTGAATGAGAGGAACCGGTATATGGTTGGATTAAGTTTGTTCTTTTAGCTCATCTACCTCGCCAATTTTTTTAAGGTAGTCAAAAGTTATTTTAGCTTCCTCTTCATCTACAATACTGATGGCTACGCCCACATGCACCAATACATAATCATCCAGTTTTGCTTCCGGCAGCATGCATAGGTTTACTTCTTTAATTATTCCTCCGAAAGAAACCTTCGCTTGCCTGAATGTATCATCCAGTTGATTAGTAATTGATATTATTTTCCCGGGTATTGCAAGACACATAGTTTATACAGTTTCAGGTGCTGGAATTTTTACTTTTAACCATTCATACCATTTACTCAAACCTTCTCCGCTGGTGCAGCTTAGTTCAATAATCTCCAGGTTAGGATTGATCTTTTTTGCATTTGCTTTCACTTTATCCATATCAAATGGTACATAGGGCAGCAAGTCAATTTTATTAATAATACAAAGGCTGGATGAATAAAACATATCCGGATACTTTAATGGTTTGTCATCACCTTCTGTTACACTGATAATTACCACTCTTTCTTTTTCTCCCAAATCAAACATGGCGGGGCAAACAAGATTACCTACGTTTTCAATAAACAATATGCTGTTTTGTTTTGGTTTCATACCCTGCAGGGCATGCAGTACCATGTGAGCATCCAGGTGGCATCCCTTTCCCGTATTTATTTGAGTCACTTTGGTGCCGGTGGCATGTATGCGGTCTGCATCGTTGGTTGTTTGCTGGTCGCCTTCTATCACAGCAAATGCAAGTTCATCTTTTAAATCAATCAATGTTTTTTCAAGCAATGATGTTTTGCCTGAGCCGGGGGAGCTCACCAGGTTAATAGCCAATATATTTTTAGCGTCAAAATAACCCCTGTTTCTTTCAGCCAATAAATTATTTTCATACAGCACATCTTTTTCTACATCTATAATTTTTTTCTGTTGATTAGGATGATGATCATGGTGGTCAGGATGATGTATGGTGACATTTCCATTTGAATCACAGCCGCAGGTAGCACACATAGCAGTTGATTTATCCGGTGTACAATTTTTATGAAACTACAAGAGATTTTATTCTTAGTTCTTTTCCTTCAATTACATTTATAAAATGTTGGCCACATACTGGGCAGGGATCATAAAGATGCTCTACCGGGAACACCGCATCACAATCTGCACAAGTAGCTTTACCCTGTATACGGTTAATTTTTTTTGTTGTTCTTTCCAATATGGTTCTTTTTACACCCTGGCTCCAGGCAAAATCAAATGCATTCATTTCAACCGTACTGAGTTCTCCTATATCAATTTCAATCTCATCAATGGTGGCGGCACAGGCCTGTTTCGCTTGCTCTTCTGCAATGTCTATTATACTCATTACTATTGAAAGCTCATGCATACAGAGTTTTTTTACTGGTGCTGCTCTTTTCTTTTAAAATACCGGAAATATAATATAGCAACCAGTGACACGGAAGCAATAACGCCAATATGCATAGGCTCTTTAAAATAATGGATGATAGTGTATCCGTCAGTATCGCCGTGACCTGGATGTGCAAATGTTATTACCGGAACAATGAAGTAACTTAAAAAAGCAGCTATTTTTTTCATACAGTATAATTTAAAATGCAATTACTAAAATAGCAATGCTGTTAGCCAGTATCAATGATAGAAGTCATATTGATTTGTGGATTAAATCATAAGCATCTTCCTTTTCAAAAAATAGTTTTATAATCCGTAAACTTCTCTCATTTAAAATTATTGCTCATGACTAACGATGCTTCACTAAAAAAGTCATCTTCCTATTACAGCGAAATAAAGGATAAAGGTTATTCAAGAAGACAATTCATCAGTTTTGCCTCTATGATGGCGGCTTTTATTGGTCTTGAAAAATCTGCGATAGGTCAGGTGGTAAAAGCGCTGGAAACCAAACCAAGAATACCGGTTATCTGGCTGCACTTCCAGGAGTGCACCTGCTGCAGCGAAAGTTTTATCCGGTCGAGTCACCCAATAGTAGCAGATATTTTACTGGATAAAATATCGCTTGACTATACCGAAACATTGATGGCTGCTTCCGGCTTCCAGGCAGAGGAAGCAATGAATAACACTATGAAAAAATATAAGGGTGAATACATTCTTTGTGTTGAAGGTAGTGTGCCAGTGGAAGCAGATGGTGTGTATTGTATGATTGGAGGAAAAACATCCTTGCAAATTTTAGAAGAAGCTGCAGCCGGTGCCAAGGCTGTAATTGCGTGGGGTAGCTGTGCCAGCAATGGCTGTGTGCAATCTGCCAAACCTAATCCAACTGGCGCCACACCCATTCATAAATTGTTAAAGGCAAGTACACCATTAATAAAGGTACCGGGTTGTCCTCCAATTGGTGAAGTGATGGCAGGTGTAATAGTTCACCTGGTTACGTTTGGAAAAATCCCTGAACTGGACAGGCTGGGCAGACCCAAAGCCTTCTACAGTAAACGTGTACACGATAGCTGTTATCGCAGGCCATTTTATGATGCCGGTTTGTTTGTGGAAACCTTTGACGATGAAAGTGCAAAAAAAGGATACTGCTTATACAAGGTTGGATGCAAAGGCCCATCTACTTATAACGCCTGCGGCGTAATGAAATGGAACAATGGAGTAAGTTATCCAATCCAATCGGGTCATGGATGTATTGGCTGCAGTGAAGAGAATTACTGGGACAACGGAAGATTGTATGAGAGAGCTTCTGCTTTCCCCGGCTTTGGGATTGAAAGCAATGCAGATACACTTGGTAAGATTGCATTAGTAGGTACCGGTGCAGCTATTGCAGCACATGCTATTGCTACCAATGTGCGTAAGCATAAGTTGATTTTTGAGTTGCAGAAAGAGGGCAGGAAGAGTGAAGAAGAGCTGGATTCATAATTTTAAAACATTTCAACTAACTATAATGAGTAAACG
>CAZDHQ010000482.1:0-4290 GCA_964505135.1 uncultured Ferruginibacter sp. | reverse complement strand
CAGAAGAAAAAAGTAAAAATTTTACTTGCTGATATTTTGTATGTAGAAAGCCAGCGGGAGTACATAAAAGTAGTTACTGTAAAAAAAGAATTTATTTCCCGGATGGGCACCAACGAAATTGAAGACCTGCTGCCCGGTCATCTCTTTAAACGCATCCACCGTTCCTTTATCATTTCAATTAATAAGCTGGAATCATACACTGCAGAAGCTGTGGAAATAAATGGGATATCCGTTCCCGTTGGCAGGGCCTACAGGGAGGTGATTGAAAACTTGTAATTAAAAAATATTGTAAGCTCACAGAATGATGTATTTAGTTGTTCTCTTTTTATTATCAAACTGCCTGTAACCCAATCCTAACTGCACAACCAAATCCTTTCACCACGATTATTAAAATAACTACCGGTAGTTCTGTGACCTGTAGATAGTACCTTTCGTTTTGCAACATTACTGCGACACATGAGGGAACAAAAATCAATGCTGTAACAAAATTACCAGCCATCCGTATTATATCCCTGTACCCCACAGCAATAGTTTATTTTTAAGTACACATACCCATTGTTATATCATGATAAAAAAAGCTTCATTAATAGTTTGTTTGATTGCATTAATGTATGCCATTGGTATTAATGACATACATGCACAGGATACGTTGCTAACGGTTACCTACAAAGGCAAATTAGATTCATTGCAATCATCTTCACTCAATCAAAAGCGTTATTTCCAGGTGTTTGTTCCGCCCTCCTTTAAACCGGATAGCAGTGAAAAATTTGATGTGCTGTATGTATTGGACGGTGGTAACTGGAATATCAGTTTGGTAACGCAACTGCAGCGCTTTATCCAAAACGAAGGGCACATGCCGCCAACCATTATTGTAAGCATTATGGGGATTGACCGCAATATTGAACTAACACCTACCGTGCTTAAATCATGGAATGCGCCAACCGGCGATGCCGCTCAATTCCTGTCTTATATAAAGGATGAATTAGTTCCTTATATCAATAAGAACTATCCCAGCAACGGCGATAATACTTTATGGGGCCACTCCCTTGGTGGTATGTTTGCAACCTATGTAATGCTGCAGGCGCCTCATCTTTTTAAATCTTATATCGCTGCTGATCCCAGCTATTGGTGGGATGATTGTTATGTACCAAAGATGGCGGTAGAAAAGCTGCAGGCTTTAAGCGATGCGCCCGTTACACTTTTTATCAGCGGCAGAACCGGCCCTAACTTTCACGATATGAAAATTGATTCCATGGAAGCAGTGCTAAAGACACATGCCCCTGCCAGCCTCAAATGGAAAATAGTGAGTTACACCAATGAAACCCACAGCTCTGTGCGGATGAAAACAATTTATGATGGCCTGGGATATACCTATGAAGGTATGACCAACGCTATGGAATTCTATCCTGCAAAAGGCATTGTGCTAAAGGATCAGCCCTATACAATTTGTTATTCAGAAGACAGCACACGGGTGCATTACACACTGGATGGTACTGCACCCACAGAAAAGTCTCCGCAGGCAACAAAGGGAATAACTGTAACAGGACCTGCAACAATCACCTTTACAAGATTAAGTAACCGCAGCCGGTATGATAAATCTGTAACCGGCAATTTTACAACAGCTACATTGCCTGCACCGCTTTCAAAGCCGGGCAACAAGAAGCCCGGCGGTTTTTCTTATGCCTATTACGAAGGCGAGGGAGATAAACGGCCCCACCTGCAAACCGCAACAGCCATAAAAAATGGAATCATGGATAAAGACTTTAATGCGTCTATGCTTCCCCGTAAGAACAGTTATTGCCTGGTGCTGGAAGGCTTGCTGGAAATAAAGGAAACCGGCTACTATACTTTTTTTGCAAAAGCAGGCAAAGGCTCCAAACTCTGGGTGGCCAATCAGCCGGTAATGCAATGGGATGATAATGACAAACAGGATATTTTTACATACCTGCTTCCTTTATCAAAAGGCTTTTATCCTGTAAGAATGGAGAGTTGCGATAAGAAAGAAGATTTTAACCTGTTGCTTTATTATATCACACCACATATGCCTGCTTCCGGCGATCCCATTCCTGTGCCTTTTGAAGTGGAATACGGGAATAGTAAAAAATAAGTGGAGGGTTGGTAGTTGGATGGTGAAAGTTGTTTTATACGGCGTGGTTTCACAAATGATTTGTTGAACATTTAGACCTGGCCACGAAAAGGTTAGGCCTCTCCCCATGATAGCGCCAACATTCTTTACTCTACGCTCATAGCCATTAAAAAAGACATTGAAAGGAAGCTTCTTATTTTATACAGTGACTTGCATTTGATGGAAGACTATGGAGGGAAAACAAAAACTATCTTGTACAGTATTCAAACAGCTTATAAATATCATCTTCTTTTTTTAAATCGATATTATTGTCTTTAATATAAAGAGCCAGATTTCTTTTTTTTTCAGCAAAGAGCCACAAAAATCCTTTTTTATTTGCCGTAACAAAATGATTGTATCTATCGCCAATGTAAAAATTCAGTTTAGCCTTGTAATCACCTTTCATCTTAATAAAGGATTCATTACCCCAGTGGACTGATCCGCCTCCGGATTTCAAATTGAAGGCAGTTTCCCTTCTCACCGCAAGTTTGTATTGTTGACAAATTTTGATTTCACGGACAAAACCTTTATCATAGCGATAAACCATTGTATCGATAACTATTTTATCTATTAATTCAGGTTCAGTTATCATAAACGTATCGCCTTTTTCGGTTAACAAATCCATCTCATTTCTATAGCAATTATAGTTTAGCATAAAAGAATTAGTGGTCCCGTCTTTTAAATAGACTGTGCCGTTTTTGAAAGCAGGTAGCTCGTATAATAAATCAAAAGGAATGGTATCAGTTTTATTTGGAGTTGACTGATTGCACAAGCAACTTGTTTTTGATGACGTTATTTGAAAGGAAAATAAAATTATCAAAAATAAAAGGATTGATTTCATTGCTATGTTGATTTTGGGTTGTTATAAAAAAGCACCTTTAATAACTAAAGATAATTAAATATCATCGGTATCCTCGTAGGCGCTGGAATGAGGCGCTGCCTTTGTGTGCAAGATTCCAGTGCCAGGCAATTACTTACGGTTGCCTTATTTCACTGCTCTAATTTTAAAATCCATCCAATATCACTACATCCAGCAAACCTTTTTTATCTGTATGATAATCGACAGCACTGCTGTAAAGCCAATGCCACGGTTCTGCTACAAAGCCTGCTGTTACTGGGTTTTGATGAATGTAGTGCAGCTTTTGATTGTACATCCTGGTATTGTCCAGTAATTCAGGATGATTTTCATGCTGCCAAAATTTGTATTTGAAATTACTGCTGCTCTTTTCACCCGCCTGTTCAAAAATGTGCAGCAATTGTTCTTTCCTGCTTTCCTGGGGATTATTGATAATGGCATCAATAATTTTCATAGCAGTGAATGCCTTGATGTTTCTCCATACTTTGCCGGGATCATTTTCATCTTTACAACTGAATATGGTATGCAGGTGATTGGTCATCAAAACCTCCCGCCTGACTGCGCCAGCGGGACAGGCATGCATGTATTACCAATCCCTGGTTTTGTTGGCAATGACGAATGCTGTCTAATAAAATTGTCTTGTAAATGTTTCTTGTGAAAATATCTGTCCAGTTTACAACAGTAGATGTAGTGAAGTAAACTGCTTGCTTATCAACAAATTTATAACGTGTGCTCATATTGGCTGTTTGTATAAATGTAAGAAATTGATAAGCTGTTGTAAAGTTTATTTAATAGGTGGTGTAGTAATGGCCCGGCACTGGAAGCCAGGCACATAACCTACGCCTCATTCCAGCGCCTAAGAGCATCCTGCGCCAGATGGGGCGATTCTTTGCCGAACAAGAGCGATTGTTCGCCAGACATTAAGCATTGTTTGCCAAACATTGAGCATTGTTTGCCAAACATAGAGCATTGTTTGCCGGACTTTGAGCATTGTTTGCCAGACATAGAGCATTGTTTGCCGGACTTTGAGCATTGTTTGCCAGACGTTGAGCATTGTTTGCCAGACGTTGAGCATTGTTTGCCAAACATTGAGCATTGTTTGCCAAACGAGCGCTATTGTTTGCAAGACGTTGAGCATTGTTTGCAAGACAAATGACCCTTTGATGCAAAAAATTCTTAGCGTTTTCATTTGGTAAACAGTCCTGCGACATATGAATTCCTGCGCCATACAGATATTATCCGCAATTGGAAATGTTGCAAACTAATACTTATAGAAATTGCGCCAACGTCCTTTATTCCACGCTCATGG
>CAZDHQ010000481.1:3206-4312 GCA_964505135.1 uncultured Ferruginibacter sp. | reverse complement strand
GGTGAGTTGGTTAAGCGTGGGCCACATACATCCGTAAGATTATGTGCAATCATGGCCACCTGCGAATTGTTTTTTTCTTCGTCTTTTATTCTTTGCATCATTGCCAGGTCTACTTTTTCCTGGGCAAACAAATTGGTAAAAACTAAAACAGTAAATGGGAGGGAAAGCAGTAGTTTTCTCATATATAATTTTTTTGGCAAAACAATTTATTGAATAGTGGGGAGGTAGCAAAAACAATCTCTGTAATGTAGAAGAACAACTAAATATTCTTTTCATGGCTCTTAAAGATGAAATACTAAAATATTGATAGTAAGGTCTGCGTTAATTAACATATCGTATCAAATGAATGCTAAAACTGCCCACCTATATGATCTAACTTTACGTTGTAACAAACTTCTCCAATTATGAAAACTATAGATCGTAACCTTATTCACACTTTGCTGGATTGCGCTATTACCTGTACACGCTGTGCTTCAGTTTGCCTTGATAACAAAAAATCAAAACAGCTTTCTCATTGTATAGAGCTGGATATTGATTGCGCCGGTATCTGCAATACTACCGCCACTTTTGCGGCACGTAACTCATCTTATGCAAAGGAATTGCTGGATGAATGTATTGCAATATGTCATGCCTGTGCAGATGAATGTGAGAAGCATGCTGAGATGGAGCTTTGCAATGAATGCGCTGCTACCTGCAACCAGTGTATTAAAGAGTGCGAAGAAGTGCTGATGGCTGCATAGCCTGCTTCTTCATCAAGCTTTTGTACCGGAAGTGGCTGTTATTTTTTCAGCACCACCGGGAAGTCATTTCCATAGCCATAGCTGGATGGATACTGTGGTGTGCCATGGTATTTCTTCATCAATTCAGGAACAGTTTGCTGTAAATAATTTTTTAAGTTGTTTACGGTGATCATGTTATTGGCAAATGCAGCTCCGTTCAATGCCTGCAACAATACGTAGGTAAATGCTCCATGGCCCAATGATGAAAACTCATTGGCAAACTGTTGTGCACCACTGGCTGCCATCCAGTGAGTTCCGGTGCTTCTGGCTACCACGGCAATATTTTTTTGTTGATTGGCATCATTGCTCAGCATGGATTCAAAAGCG
>CAZDHQ010000481.1:0-3196 GCA_964505135.1 uncultured Ferruginibacter sp. | reverse complement strand
CAGAATAAACAATTGTTTTTGTGCTTTGATGTCAATGGCATAGCGCTGCATCTGTTTGGCAGCTATGGCTTTTTGTTCCAGCTCTGCCTGCACATTTTTTAAATCACTTACATTGTTGGGCACCAGGTAAAATTCATTGTCTTTTCCAATCACACCGTGGCCGGCATAATAAAACACAAATACATCTTCAGGCCTTGCACGCTGCTGTACTGTACTAAATGCTTTTTCAATGCCGTCTTTATTAGCCTGAGCATCGGTTACAAAGTAAGTTTGAATATTTTTAATCACAGTCTTTGCATCTTTCTCCATTTCCGTTTTAAAGGCAGTAGCATCCGCTAAAGCATAGTTAAGACTCATGCTTTTGTTTTGGTATTCATTAATGCCAATTACAATTAAATGCAGTGTAGCATTCTGATCAACCGTTGATAGAGGACTGCTGCTGTTGTTAGCAGGTGCAGGTGTATTGGATGCATTGCCGGTCTTGTAGATCACATCCAGTTCATCCGGCTTGCTTTCTGTTCGCTGGCTGTTTAATGCCACGGCCGAAAAAGCGTTTACCCCTGGCAGTAAGTTTACAGTATATTTCTTAGTAGCCCTGTTTACTTTTTTATCATCTTCTACAATCAGGTTTCTTGTGGTAAGCGTTACAATCTTACCGTTGTGAAATAACCTGATCTCGTCCACTGAATCATTTTCTGCTTCTGCATCAATAGTAATTTCTGCATAGCCTGTGTTGTTTTGATAAGTAGGTTTATCATCATCTACCTCCAGGTTACGGGTGGCAGCGGCGTAAGTCATCCTTACTTTTGGTATGGGCGCTATATCATTTACATCAATAGGCGATAGCTGCTCTCCAGCCACCAGCCTTGCATAAAGATTAGGGGTATAATATTTCTCAAACAGCGCATCCAGCGGAAGAGATTGCCTGTTTAATACATAATAAATCTGTTTGATGCCCGCAGGCGATCCATCAAAGCGGCCATCAGCATCCATAAAAACATAATCATTGGAGTCTTTAAACAGGTACAGCACGCCAATAAACTTTCCTGTGGCAGCATCCCACACCTTCACTGTATTATCGTATGAGATGGTATAGAATAATTTATCATCCGGTGAGAAAACAATTTTTCGAATGGTACTGGTATGTGCCTGGAAGGAGTACAGTTGTCTGCCATCAGTGTTGTATCCATCCAGTCTTCCGGTTTGAGTGCCTGTAACAAAAACAGTAAGGCTGTTATTGGCTGCCGCTGATCCAAACTTATCAATATAGTTTACGTTCTCTGCTTTTTTCAAAAGCGATTTATCTGCAAGACTATAAATGTAGATGGACCTATTTTTTGATATCAGCACCCGCTGCTTATCCTGCGATACCCTCATGTATTGTTCATCATACTCGCCATCTGTGGGCATTTCTTTACTAAAGATTTTTTGGCCGGTGGTTAAATCCCAAACAGAAGCTTCATTAAATTGATAGGCTGATTCAAATCCTGCCAATAACTTTTTATCCGGCGATACTTCCAGCGGTCCAAAGCCTCTTACGCTAAATACTTTTTGTGGTGCAGCAGCTGTTGCTGTTATTTTATTTAAGGACAATCCATTCTTTGCATCAGATGGATAATAAACAGTTTTTCCATCATTGGAGAAAAAGAAGGCACCGCGATACAGAAAACCTGTAACACCAATATTGCTGGATGGCTTTAATAGTTTACCAGTCCTTACATCTTTGATCGTAGCTGTATTGTCGCCAAATATGGCTGCTGTATCACCGGTAGGCGAAACTGCCAGCCCCGTTGGATTTATTTTTAAATCAGTATGCAGGATAGGCACCATCCTGAGTAGATCAACCGATTTTAAATTGTGATCGTCTGTGGTTAAATGTAGTGTGCCAGTGGCATAATTGTATTCAATGGCATTGAACACATCCATGCCTAACTGTGCAGCTACACCATTATACATTTTAGTGGTGTTCTTTGCTGTGAGATCATACTGGCCAATTAAATTGTACCCAACGAGCCAGGCCTTTTTTTGCCTGCCATCAAAATAGCCGTCAGACGTACTGTGGTAAGTAAGCACAGTAGTATTATTATACCTGGCTTTTAGTTTATAGTCATCGGTACCGTATAGGTCAAGCGCATAAGCCCCACCGTTAACTTGCGGGCCAGTAATGAGTATTTCATGAGTATTGGCCGAAGGAATAATTGCCGGATCATAAAAATCTCCTTTGATGGAGCCGGTAAGCTTCCCGGTATTGATATCAAAAAAGTCTATTGGAGCCCTGTTTGAGTTTAGTACTAACTGCTGCTGCTGGGGAAGGAAGTTGATGGTAGCATAAAAATTTCCACCATAGTCATGGGATGAGATCTTTCCTTTATCAGCCAGGTCATATACTTCCCATTTTTTTGTATTGGCAAGCACAATTTTTTTATCTCCCAGTGACCATATTCTTCCTTTGTAAGACACGTCACTTTTAATGTAGGCAAGTTCTGCAAGATTACTGGCATCCAAAAAGCGTATGCCATCAGACGCACCCAGCAATATATCATTGTTAATAAAGCAAACATCTGAATATCTGGGATAGCCTTTTGTTTCTGAAAGTAAAGTGCCAGTGAGTGTATTGTATAATCTCACAATCCCATTTGCAAGCAATGCAAGTTTATCTCCTTTTTCTGTTACACTCAAATGAACATCTCCATCTCCGCCCACATATTTAAAAGTGTACAATTGTTTACCGGTTTTTATATCCCACATAATGCATTTATGCGATTCAGCTGTGTACATAAACTTTTCCTGCTTATCATGCAGTATGGCTTTTACCAGTAGTGAATGACCATCCGGTAATACAATATTTCTCTTGTTTTGTGAAAAGCTGAATTGTGTGGCGATGACAAAGAGGCTGAGTAATAAAATTCTCATGGTGTATCGAGTTAAAGCAAAAATCGGAATACGGTTAAATTAGCCAATACCCTGCGGAGGGTATATGTCAAGCATACTTTGTTAAAGAATAGGCAATGCAAAAAAATAACCGGCTGAAACTGCCGGTTATTTTTACAATAAGATAAATGCATTAAGCCTGCTTTTTCGGAGGTAAATCAAAAGCTACCGCATCATGTTCAAAATGCCCCTTGTGTGATCCATCACAAAAAGGTTTGTTCTTGCTCATACCGCAGCGGCAAAGGCTTACGGCTTCTCTTCCCTG
>CAZDHQ010000480.1:0-4314 GCA_964505135.1 uncultured Ferruginibacter sp. | reverse complement strand
AAAACCCATCCCATGTATCAGACCAAAAAATAAAGCGAAGAAATAATTGAGTTGTACCTGCCTGCCAGTATTTTTCTTCCATCTCAGGTTGAAGAGTGAAGTGATAGCAATAGTGCAGGGAATTAAAAACTCCACCCATTTTTCACTGAAGCGGACTACGTCATATACACTTAAAGCCAGTGTGAGAGAGTGTCCTATTGTGAAGGCAGTCACCAGTATCAACACTTTTTTCCAGTCTTGTAATAAATAAACAGCAGCCAGAGCGGTGATAAAAAGGATATGATCCAATGCTTCTGTACTTACAATATGCTGCCAGCCGGTAAGAAAATATAAGCTAAAACTGTTCAAATGCTTTTTGGTTATGATTGAGCATGGTTTCACACAAAGAAACGACGAATACAAAGAAACAACGATTTACCTTTAAGATGCAACGTTGTCTCGTTGTATTCTTTGTGTTCGTTGTGTGAAATCTTTATGCTTTGGGATAGCCTCTGTATTTTTGCTGCTCAAATATCATTAATCAGGCGCTAAAACCGTAATAGTATTTTTAAATGGCTACAATATTGTATAAATGGCTCTTTGTTTTTACACTTCTTTTTCCAGGCCTGGATCTAAAGGAAAATTTTCATCCTGTTTACCTGAGTGTTACGGAAATTGAGCACAATGCAAAAGAAAAAACACTGGAGATCAGTTGCAAGATTTATACAGATGATTTTGAAAAGACCCTGCGCATGCATTACCCTAATAAAATTGATTTAATGAATGATGCAGCCAAACCGCAGATGGGGCCCATTGTAACAGATTACATACAAAAGCACTTTTCTGTTAAAGCAGATGGCAAAGCTGTAGCACTGCAGTTTTTAGGTTACGAAAAACAGGAAGAAGCCATAGTAAGTTTTTTCCAGGTGAATAATATTGCTGCAGTGAAAAAGATAGAGGTGTTTGACAATTTACTGTATGAATACAAAGAACAGCAGATAGGCATTGTGCATGTAACGGTTAACGGTAACCGAAAAAGTACCAAGCTGAATAACCCGGATGCGAATGCAGTATTTGAGTTTTAATGATACTTTTTCCTTAATGTTCCTCCTGATAAGAAAATACCCGATGTATCACTGATGTTAATTTGTAGAGAATCTACCTGTCCATGCCCAATATCCAGCAGCGAAGCATCTCCAATGTCTGCCTTTACATATTTTGCGTGAAAAGATTCTGAAGCCCTGTATTCAGGCGACATCTCAAAAATAACTGCAGAAGAATCTTTGGCAGAAACGTTGATAGAATCCAATTCTGGGATCATACTTTCCATTTCAAAAGAAGATTTTCCGGAAAGATTAATGGCTATACTTTTTTGCTTTGTTTTATACATTTCAAATTTGGTATCAACACCGGTGAAGGAAAGCAAGTTTGGAGAAAATACTCTAACCAGTGTATTCCTGTTCATCCATTTTTTTTCAAAGATATCTTTATAGGTATTGGGAAATTTAATAAACAGTGTATCGTTTTTTACTATTGCCTGAACAGTGCCGTCTCCATAGCCATGCCAGTCTTTTAAAACTTTTACTGAGGCTACGGGGCTTTGTTCAAAGCCAATGTTTGTTATGTTTCCCCCATTGATGTTAATGTGGCTAAATGGCTGTTCCAGTATTTTTCCATAGGTCCAATACATATCCGTTTTATCAACCTTTTCAAATTCACTTTTCAAAATACTATTTGAAATAAACAATCCTCCGATAGCAAAAAGTAACATAGCGACTAAAACCTTTGAAGTAAGTTTCATCTTAATTATTTTTAAAATTATCTTTTACAAATTGATCAAACTGGCTTTTTAAATCTTTGATGTCAATTTTAAGCAGGTACATATTCTTAAAAAAAACCGGCAGTTCGTGTTCAATAAATTGTTCTTTTCTAAACGAAATTATTTTCTCCATTGCCTCTTCATCCGTAAAATAACCAACTCCTCTTTTGTTTACGATAATACCCCGCTGCTGCAACAGATCATATGATCGCTGCACAGTGTTTGGATTTACTTCCAGCTCAATGGCGATATCACGGATGCTTAAAATTTTTTCACCTAACTTCCATTTCTTTAACAGTATCTGTTCGCAAACATATTCTGCTATCTGAATGTAGATTGGTTGATTTTGTCTGAAATCCATTTGCTGATTTTAAAATTCTTTTTCTTTCAATCTTATATAAGCAAGCAACCAAAGTAAAGTTGGAATAAGATATTGTGCAAAGATTTTTACTACGTTCATTATATTTTCAGGTAACTGAATATTGCCGCTGTTTTCACCGGACTTTAACCAAACCAGCACATATGGAACTGCACTTTCTACATTACTCATCATTGCTTTTGCAATTACAGTGTTCAATACAAGTATGCCAAACCAAATTCCACAAACCGTTAAAGCTACTTTGATAAAACTTATCTTATTAAAATAAAGCGAACCAACAAGCATAGCTCCTGCAAAATTGGTGAACAGGATAAAAGCTCTTACTGCAAAAAGACTATCGTATGGAAAAACTTGCACCTGCTCATACAATTCTTTATAGAAGGGGCTGTTAGGGTCTAAACTCCTGTGATATATGCCAACAAAAACAGTATCAATTAACCTAAAGAGCAGCAGGAACAATACTACATACAACACTCCTGTGATGAGTACTGCACAAAGCCACTTTTCAAAATGAGAAGCTGGTAGTGTAAGGTAAGATGAGCCCATGGCTTTGGATGAAAAATAGTTAAACACGAAAGACGCTAAAAAACAACCTCCACCAATCAAGCCAATCAAAAATGATATATTTTGTGCAGTTCCGATACCTGTCATTACTTTGATTGCAGCATATAACAGCAATACCAGCGCAAATGAAAGACCCGTTAAACCAAAAAACTGCATGGGTCTTTCAAGCAGCGTTTTTTTAAACAATAACCAGAAGCGGTTTATCTCAAAAGTATTATTCATGATAGAGAATTAAGTATTGAAAATTCGTTTTATTGATTCCGGATTATCCGTAACCGCATTAAATAAATGCTCAAGATCCACGTGGCTGTCCATACCGGAAAAATTTTCCGTCACAATTGCTTTACCACCCAGTATTGTTTCGGTGTAAAGTGTTTTATCATTGGCAGCAATCTCATCTACCATTCTAAAAGAAAGTTTATTGCCGATATCTGCAACTGGCGCATTTAAGAGCAGCTCGCCATTGTCTACTATTATTACCTGGTCAATTAAATTATCAAGATCCCGAATTTGGTGAGTGGAAATAAATATCATCCTGTTTTCATTCATTTCCGCAGCAATCAGTTTTCTAAAGAGTTTTTGCGATGGAATATCAAGACCATTAGTCGGTTCATCCAACAGTAACACTGCTGTATTACATGCAAGACCAAAAGCTATAATAAACTTCTTTTGTTGACCAAACGAAAAGGTATTTAGTTTTCCCTCTGTTGTCACTTTCAACTCTTCAAGATGACGATAAAACTGGTCTATATTAAAATTTGAATAAAAAGGAGAAAACAGATTTACATACCCAGCAACCGTTAAAGAGGGAACATACACTTCTTCAGGGATAAAATAAATTGTCTGCAAAAAGGAAGGTTGTCGTTTACCGGGAATTAAGCCATTTACTATAATATCTCCCGTTTTTGGGAACAACAATCCAATCATGGCTTTAAGCAGCGTTGACTTCCCTGCACCATTCTTTCCCAGTAAGCCATATATTTTGCCAACCTCAAGATCTAGATCCAGGTTTTTGTACAACAATTTTTTCTTTGAATAGCCGAATGAAAAATTTTTCACCTCAATCATAGTGTATTAGTTAAGTAGTACACTGCAAATGTAAAGGAGTAGTTTGAATAAAATCAAATTATTTTTTTAAAAGGAAAAAGGCCTGCAAAATGCAAGCCTTAATATTAGGGCATATTCCCTCTAGTTATTTACATCATCCTCTACTCTGTCATACTCAGTGAAAAAAATTGCGAAACTGAATAATCGGGATGCCTGTGCGGTATTCAGTTTTTAAGCTGAGTGTTTTTTATTGCAGACTTCGCTTTGGGTTTGCCAAGCCTTGTTTTAAGAAACTCCCGAATCTTTTGCCACCCTTCACCGATTCCTTCTTCCCTTGCAATTATTTTCCCAGTCGGATCAATTAGCAACAGTGTTGGGAAGCCCTGTATTTTAAACTTCTGAACATACGATTTTGCTAATTCTTTATCATTTGATAATGCCAGTTTAGCATTAACGAACAGGTGATACCAATTAAGTTGATGTTCTTTAATATATTTCTTTACCTGAAAATTCGCAAAGGGCTTCC
>CAZDHQ010000479.1:0-4336 GCA_964505135.1 uncultured Ferruginibacter sp. | reverse complement strand
ATATTATTTAAATTGAGCATTGCGCAGATGCAAGCATTATCGGCAACCCTGAGTAACACTTTACAACAATGGACACAGAATTAATATTACAAAATATAAACCGACATATTCAGCTTGACAAAACCGAGACTGAATTTTTTCTTTCGCTACTTCAAACAAAAAAACTTAAACGAAAAGAGTTTCTATTAAGACAAGGCGACATTTGTAAAACAGAAAATTTTATTACAAAAGGTTGCTTAAGAATTTATACAGTTGACGATAATGGTTTTGAACACATCATAATGTTCGGAATTGAAGATTGGTGGGTTGGCGACCTATTTAGTTTTCTTACTCAAAGTCCTGCAATTTATTATATAGACGCTTTAGAAGACACAAAACTTTTACAAATTACAAAAGCTAATCTTGACAAACTTTATAAACGAGTTCCAAAATTTGAACGCTTTTTTCGTATCATCTTGCAAAATGCTTTTATTTCACAGCAAAATCGTATCAATCAAAATCTTTCATTTACTGCCGAGCAACGTTTCCTTGACTTTAGAAAACGCTATCCCCATTTAGAACAAAGAATCTCACAAAAACAAATAGCTGCCTATCTCGGAATTACGCCGGTATTTTTGAGTATGCTTAGGAAAAAGTTAACCAGGAAGTAATTTCTTCAACTACTTTATTTTTTTTGCTTTTCATATTCTTCAGTTTTGCACTTTAATCATATAAAGTAATAGTAAGAATGAAGAGTAAAATTTTACAAGCAAACAATGACTGGACTGGCTTGGTAATAAGACTAACAGTTGGTCTAATTATGTTTCCACACGGTGCCCAAAAAGTATTAGGTTGGTTTAATGGTCCTGGTTTCAAAGGAGAAATGAACTTTTTTACACAAACATTACACTTGCCCTGGTTAATTGCTTTTTTGGTAATAATAATTGAATTTTTAGGTGCAATCTCATTAATACTTGGTTTCGCATCAAGAGTTTGGTCTGTTGCAATGATTATTCTTTTTATTGGAATTATCTGGATTGCACATTTAGACTTCGGTTTTTTTATGAATTGGTTTGGCACTCAAAAAGGAGAAGGTTATGAGTATCACTTATTAATTATAGGATTATCCCTGGCTACTTTTATTAACGGAAGTGGAAAGTTTTCAATCGACGGTTTACTAACTGAAAAAACACGTTTAAATTAATGAGAAAATTGAGGATGCTCTCTTTTTTGGCAGTCTTATTTTCTTCTTGTGGCAATTCAAATAAAATGACTGAAGAGAAAAACAAGCAAATTATCGAGACCTATTTCAACGAAGTTTGGAATAAAGGTAGAGTTGATTTACTTGACGAACTTTTGGCTGATAATTATATCAACCACACTCCTTCTACACCGAATCCTCCAAAAGGAGCAAAAGGCCTTAAGCCAATTGTAGAAGCTATCAGGAAAGGCTTCCCAGATTTACATTATGAAATAAAAGACATCATATCAACTAGGGAGAAGGTGATTGCAAGAGTAGTAATGACTGGAACTCAAAGTGATACCTTGTTTGGAGTTCCACCCACTGGAAAAAAGATACAAGTAAACCAAATCAATATTGAAGTAATTGCAAATGGAAAAATTGCTGAACATTGGCGAGTTACTGACGAGCTAATAATGATGAAACAGCTTGGAATAATTAAATAATGGGGTATTTTCATTTGGTAATTTTTAAAATGGAAATTGAAACCTTTTGGTTGCAAAAAAAACTATAAAAGTAAAGGCCAACAAAAGGGCAGCCGATAACAAAAGTTTCCCGCAAGGCTGGCGGACGGAATCACAAATCGGCAATACTACTGTTGCCTGATATCGGGCTTGACCGAGTTTTATTCGGCTTTTAGTTGTTAACTTCAACATCAGTTTTTTAATCGGCTCTGTTACCGGGCAGACACAGCAACCATTCCAGCCCTGCGGCAAGCCTCGAACGTTGGTGGCAATAATAAGGAAAACAATTTTTAGAATGAGATTTAAATCCCGTATTAGATTTATACTGATCCTCTTTGCTGTTATATCATCTCTTTTTGATTTATATGGACAAAAGGGTAAGTCTACAGCTGACCCTGTAATCAAATTCTTTACACTGAAGGATTCGAGTTATAATTACTGGACCAGGATTTCTGAACCAATACAAGTACCCAATTTTACTCAGACGCAGGTAAATTCGCAAGGAAATTTATATGCCATAGTGCAAGTAGGTGGATTGCCACAAATTGCAAAATTGGTAAATAATGAATGGCAATTAATAGGAGCTGCAGAAAAGACCCTAAATGGTATAGTAAATGATACTAGTGGCAACTGTTTTGTGAATATAGGAGGTAATACCTGGTATCGTATTCAGGGAGACACACTGGAACTAAAGTATCCAACAGGAAAATGGAATGAGAACGAGATAACACTAAAATGGGATAATTTATCTGGCTACCAATTCGAAAAAAAGAAAGAAGGTGCATACGCTGGTGCCTATTTTAACAAGCCAGGTATTATTTATTATCCACCTAATGTTAAACGCTATTACCGTGAGAACACTTTAAATAAATTGTTTGATGCTTTTGGAAATCTCTATACCATAGCTAAACAGGATAATGATACAACTTACAGGCTGTTTCAGTACAAACAAGAACAATGGAAAGTGCTTAGTGAGATAAAAAAACAAAGTGGTATTATAAATGCATTTCCGTATTACGAAGAGTCTACTAAGTTGTTAATCAGTGAAGGCAAGGTATACCTTATAAAATGGAATCATGATAATTACAGTAACAAGAATTATATAACAGTGTATTTGTACACTGGTGGGAGCTGGGATATTAATTCTTTTAATGTGGCTTACATCCCAAATAAAATAACTCCTGGAAAAGTTACAAATGAATTTCCTGTTAGCTATGTGAAACACTATTTATTTACTGAGAATGGCAGATACGGTATCATAGATAATAAGGGAAACGTTTTTGCAAATCCTGTTTTTGATCATATCAATATTATTAAAACGCCACTCTCTATTAGTAAACAAAATGAGTTGGGTGAAGCATTTAATGAAGGATATACTTTTTGGTGCTACGAGTTAGTAAGAGGGAATGACACCATTTATACGCCTATCAGTACTGTTCAACCAGAACCTGGAACGTTATTTTCATTTGATACAAAACCAGCATCAATATGTAGCTACTGTAATGGTAAAGGAGTTACTGAAGAAAAAACTATAATGGTTCAAACAAAAAAATGGGTAGAGCCTGTTACCATCTCTAAAAGCACCTCAACTGATTATTACACACACTATGATGTAATACAACAAAAGAAAATTACTGAAGCCGTGACAAGAACATATACATCAACAATGCCCGGCCATTGGGAATATTCAAACATACCCAAGGTGATACCTAAAGAGAAATGTCATTATTGCAAGGGTAATCCTGTAAAAAAGAATTATACACTCTATGTTTACGATGATGAACAGAAGTTTTATATAAAAAAATGAAGATAGTGTCATTTCTTAAGTGATGGTTATGTGACTGGAAGATTATTACTGCCATCAACAAATAGGGCTTAAACGAAGTGCAGCGCAGCGGAATTTCGATTTATGTCTTTGTTGACTGACCTTCGGTAGCCGGGCTATTTATTATGGAGTTTCAATAATTGGTTTATATTCCCACTGCAGGACTTTGTACAACGAAAAGCTGTTAGGCAGGAATGGGCTTGATAAACAAACATCAGCTCATTGCAAATGCCAGCTTCATTATCGGCAGACGAATTACTATCGGCATTTGTACTTAACTTCAACAAAATAATTTTAATCAGTAACGGTTATGGGTAGACGGATTGCTAATATTCCTCTTGTAAAGCACTACCTGACAATTGGCAGAAATTTTATATGAAACAGTATTTATTTTTAAGCTTACTATTAATAAAGTCTATATGCATTGGGCAGATAAGGCCAATTCCTAAAACTGATTTCAATACAGTTTTTATTTGTGTTGACAGCATTTCCTACAAGCAATTATATCAAAACAAATACATTAAAGACACTTTATTTTTTTGCAGGGAGTTACAGCAAGAAACGAATATCGATTCATACATCGGAAAATATCTGATCGGCGAATCTGCTACAATAGAATTCTTTCAACCGAAAAATACGAATCAAATAGGCGACCATTGGGGTGATTGGGGGATTGAATTTAAAACGAGAAAAATTAATTCTCTTGACGAAATAATAGCACAATCAAAATCCCTTCAGTTTATTATTGATACATCTACCACCAAAACAATTTTAGACAGTTTGCCAATACCCTGGTATAAGACACTCCGTTTTAAAAATTCAAAAAGC
>CAZDHQ010000478.1:0-4345 GCA_964505135.1 uncultured Ferruginibacter sp. | reverse complement strand
TGCTGCAAAAGGTGGTGGTATTTTAAATTCAGCGAAAAAATTAAATGATGCTTCAGAAGATGAACTCTTTAACCAGGCATGGAAAAGACTGGAAGAGGTAGCCAAACTGGGTACGGGAGCCATTGAAATAAAAAGCGGGTATGGTTTAACGCTAGAAGGGGAATTAAAAATGCTGAGGGTGATCAAGAAGTTAAAAGAAAAATCTAACCTCATCATCAAGTCTACTTTCCTTGGTGCTCATACTTATCCACTTCAATATAAAGAAAACCACCAGGGATATATTGACAGTATCATCAACGAAATGCTTCCGGTGATTGCTGCAGAAAACTTAGCAGATTATATTGATGTGTTTTGTGAAACTGGTTTCTTTTCGCCGGAAGAAATGGAGTTGATTTGCAAAGCCGCAGGTACATACGGCCTAAAACCAAAACTCCACATCAATCAATTAAACAGCATTGGAGGCCTGCAAAAAGCTATTGAGTTAAATGCCATCTCTGTTGATCATTTAGAAACAATGACTGAAGAGGATATCAATGATCTTGCTGCTTCCAATACCATTGGCACCTTGTTACCCACTGCTGCTTTTTTCCTGCGAATGCAATACCAGCCTGCAAGGCTGTTAATTGATCAAGGTTGTGCCATCGCATTGGCAAGTGATTTTAATCCCGGCTCATCACCGGGCGGCAATATGAATTTTGTAGTAGCATTAAGCTGCATCCAAATGAAAATGTTGCCTGAAGAAGCCATCAATACAGCCACCATTAATGGCGCTTATGCAATGGGAGTACAGGATATTGCGGGCAGCATCAGCATTGGCAAAAAGGCCAATCTTATTTTTACAAAACCTATTCCTTCACTTGCTTATTTGCCATATTCCTTTAGCAGTAACCTGGTTGATAAAGTGATGATCAATGGTGAGTTTATATAAAACAAAAGCGGCTCATTGAAGCCGCTTGCAATATTGAACGCTATTTCGTTCTTACACAAGAAAATTCCAGTTGTGTAAATCAGGTTTTTTGCCTGTCCTAATCAGTTCAAATTCTGTCTTCAGTTTATTTTGAATACTATCTTCTGTATAAGCCGGAAGCGTATAGTCGATACCGTTAATATGGATAGTGCCAATGGGTGCTACTACTGCTGCAGTACCTGCACCAAATGCTTCGGTTATTTTATTATCAGCAAAAGATTTTTCCAGTTCAGCAATACTTACGGGTCTTTCTTCCACCGTATAACCCGAATCAACTGCAACGGTTAACAAGGAATCTCTTGTAACGCCGTCCAGTATTGAATCTGACAATGGTGGTGTTACCAGTTTTCCATCTATCACAAACATCGCATTCATCATGCCCGATTCCTCAATGTATTCATGCGTTTGCGCATCTGTCCACAGCACCTGGTCGTATCCCTGTTGTCTTGCCAACTGCGTTGGATAAAAAGCGCCACCATAATTGCCGCCGCATTTCGCAAAGCCCGTTCCGCCTTTTGCTGCTCTTGCATAAGCTGTTTCTACTTTTACTTTTATCGGTTTGGCAAACGCTGGTCCCACAGGACCGGTAAAGATTACAAACTTATATTCATCAGAAACCTTTACACCAAATTTTGCTTCGCTTGCAAACACAAATGGACGTATGTATAATCCATCTCCGCTTTTTGTAGGTATCCATGCCTTATCTGTTTGCAGCAGTTTAATCAATCCTTCTACAAACATTTCCTTTGGGGGAATAGCCATACACATACGGTCAAGTGACTTGGCCAGCCGCTCATGGTGTTTATCAATCCTAAAAATATTGATGCGTCCATCTGCATTAATGAATGCTTTCATTCCTTCAAACACCGTTTGTCCATAGTGAAAAGCAAGTGTGGTAGGACTTACAATCAAATCACCATAAGGCACAATTTCCGCAGGCTGCCATTCTCCGTTAGCATAATCAGCAACCAGCATGTGATCGGATACATACTTGCCAAAAACAAGGTTGTCAAAATCTACTTCACTCAATCTTGAATGAGTGGTCTTCTTCACGGTTATACCTGTAGTTAATTCCATATCATTTATTTTTTTGTTACCAACGATAGTAACTTTTATTAAACTTCAGTTGCGTCGCATGCTGACGCTTTGGTAAGCATCGTGACATTCATCGTCACGACACTTGTACAGTCTTATCCTTATTCATCAAATAATAAAGAGTAAATGATCCTCAATTTACTAAGATAATCTCAATCCTCTTGTTCATGATTTCAACAACAGGCAAAATAAATAAGTGAGTGGTAGTATCAATCCATTTAATTTGCAATTCAATTTCAAACCAAGAAGATGAAACAACATTTAGCCAACGTAGCCATTGTAGTAAAAGATTACGACGAAGCCATTCAATTTTATACAGAAAAGTTAGGTTTTGAATTAATTGAAGACACTGTATTAAGTGACACCAAGCGGTGGGTGTTGGTAGCTCCCAAAGGAAGTGAAGGCTGCAGGCTATTGCTTGCCCGTGCTGCCAATGAAGAACAAGCAAGCAGGGTAGGCAACCAGACGGGTGGAAGAGTCTTTCTGTTTTTACATACAGATGATTTCTGGCGTGATTACAATGCCTACACAGAAAAAGGAATCAAATTTGTTCGCCAGCCAGCAAAGGAAGCATACGGCACAGTAGCTGTTTTTGAAGATCTCTATGGAAATCTATGGGATTTTATCGGCCCAGATAAAACCGTTTAGCCAATTAATAAGTGATCACTCACCTAAAATGTAAATTTATTCACCACTCGCCACTCACCATTCACCATTTTCGCTAACTTCCAATCATGAAACACTTTAAGTTTTACAGCAAGGAAGATATTTTATCGCTAACAAAGGTTCGCCGCTTTGAAACAAAGCTGGGTGAACGACTGCAGCATATTAAATCTGAAAGTGACTGGGCGGAGCAAATCCAGCAGTCGCAGGCTAAGTATGTATTGCTGGGAGTGCCGGAAGATATTGGCGTTAAAGCAAATTATGGAGTAGGTGGTGCAGACACCAACTGGCTGCCTTTTCTTGCTTCGTTTTTAAATATGCAGAGCAATGATTTTGTTCCGGGAGATGATATTTTATTGTTAGGGCATTTCGATTTTGGTGATATCAAATTCCTTATTGAAAACAATGCATACGGACATGAGGAATTAATAGATGCTTATCGTCATGCACTGATTACGGTAGACGATGAAGTAGAGAATATGGTGAAAGTAATTGCATCGGCTAAAAAAATTCCTATTGTAATTGGTGGTGGGCATAACAATAGTTATCCTATAATAAAGGCGGTAGCAAAGGGTTTAAACAAAGCTGGCATCATTCCTTTGGCACAGATCAATGCCATTAATTTAGATGCACACGCAGATTTCAGAACAAGTGAAGGAAGGCACAGTGGTAATGGCTTCCGCTATGCAAATGAAGATGGATTTCTGGGTAAGTACTGCGTGGTAGGATTACATGAGGCCTATGTTCAGCAAACTGTTTTAATGGATATTCATAATGATCCGTTTATTGACTATGTGAGTTATGAAGATATTTTTATACGGGAAAGAAAGAATTTTATACAGGCAGTGTCACATGCTACTGGTTTTACGGAAGATAATTACACCGGTATTGAACTGGATCTTGATGTAATAGAAAAATCGTTGAGCAGTGCTATCACACCTTGCGGTATTTCTTCTTTAAATGCCCGTCAATACATTACACTAACCGCATTGGATGCAAAGGTTGCTTACCTGCACATTTGCGAAGGCGCCACACAATTGGCTGACGGCAGAAGAGATGAATCAACCGGAAAACTAATCAGCTACCTGGTACATGATTTTATAAAGGAACATTCGAATCCATAAATAAAAAATGACTGCCTTTGTTGAGGCAGCCATTGCAATTATGTTGACCAATTAAAATTGGGCGGAAATTTCTTTTTCTTCTGCAATGCCATCTTTTCTCCACACTTGTTTACCATCTTTAAACACAATAAAAACAGGCAAAGCTGTTACATTGTAAGCTTTTAAAACAGCTTCATCGTTACCGCCATCCACTTTTACTAATGTGAACTTACCAGGGTTATTTGCCTGTAAACTTTTTAAAACTGGTTCCATCTTTTTGCAAGGCGGGCACCATTCTGCGCCAAAATCAACCAGTACCACTTTTGATGAAGTAATAGCGCCATTGAATTCATCCAGCGTCATCTGCTTTGCAGTGCTTTTGCCTTCCAAAGCTTTGTTGGCGGCTTTCCACGCATTAACGCCACCCTGTAATTCATAAACATTTTTATATCCTTCGCTTCTTAGTTTTTCAGCAGCTTTCGCACTTCTTCCGCCGCCAAGACAATACACAAATAGC
>CAZDHQ010000477.1:0-4347 GCA_964505135.1 uncultured Ferruginibacter sp. | reverse complement strand
CCTGGGAGTATAACTCAACTGGAGCCACCTGGGTTAGCGCTGCTGCTGCACCAACGAACAAGAACAATATTACTATCCGTCATGCTGTAGCGCTTGATCAAAACTTTTCTGTTGCGGCAAGTAAAACTTTTACTATCACAGCAGGTTCATTCACTATAAATTCAGGCAAAACCTTTGATGTAGCTTTAGGCGGTACTGCCAATTTTGGTGCTAATGCTGTTACTGTTAAATCTACTGCATCAGGTAGCGGTTCAATTGGCAAGATATTGGGATCGCTTACAGGAGCTACCAATGTAACAGTTGAGCGTTATATTCCTGCAAATAATAGCAGGGCCTGGAGATTATTAGCTGTTCCTACTACAGGAAGTCAAACCATTTACCAGGCATGGCAGGAGAACGGGTCACCATTTGTATCAAACGGTCTGGGTACATTGATCACTAAGCCAGGAGCAAATCAAGCTACAAATGGTTATGATACAATTTCAAGTTCAGCATCTATTTTAGATTATTACAATCAATCGAATAATACCTGGTCAAACACCATTGCAAGCACAAACACAACAGCAATAGAAACCGATGGAGCTTACTTTCTTTTTGTAAGAGGTGATCGTGGAAAGCGTGTATCCAGCAATAACAGTGATGTAAATGCAACTACACTTAGAACAAATGGTACAATTAAGCAGGGTACTCTCACAAGTGCAACCATTGGTACTGGTTTATATGCTCCGCTTGGTAATCCATATGCATCAGCTATTGCGTTTGATAAACTGGTAAGAACAGGTGGTATTGATGATACGTATTACATCTGGGATGCTAAGTTGATACAAGGTGCAAGTCTTGGCGCTTATCAAACTTTTACAGCTGCTAACGGTTACGTACCTACGCCGGGTGGCGGTAGCTATAGTGGTGCAAGCACTACTATCGAAGCAGGACAGGCTTTCTTTGTACATGCCACTGATGCCGGTGAAGTAATTTTTGATGAAAATGCGAAAGTTGCCAGCACTACCAATCTTGGCTTTAGGCCTGCAACTTCTTTAGATGCAAGCCAGATGGTAAAACTAACTACCAAATTATTTGCATCAGACAATATGCTGTTGGATGGTAATGATATTGTATTTGACAGCAGGTATGATAATGGCGTTAACAGTGATGATGCATATAAATTGAGCAATCCAATAGAGAATATTGGTATAGCAAAAGGTAAGCAACTATTAGCAGTAGAAGCCAGGCAGCCGGTTGCTGATAAAGATGAAATTCAGTTTGGACTTTCTAACCTGAAGCAACAAACATACAAACTGCAGATTACACCGCAGAACCTGGTAGTAGACGGATTGGTAGCAACGCTGGAAGACAGCTATAAAAAGACCTCTACTGTATTGAACCTGTCTGATGTAAATGAACTGCAATTTAGCGTTGATGCAAATCCAGCATCTGCTGCGGCAAATAGGTTTAAAGTAATGTTCAAGGCAGCTCCTGTTATTGCACCAGTGGTAGATGTTAAACCAGCTATTACCGTTGCACCAAATCCAGTTCAGGGATCTTTTATGAACGTGCAGTTTGCAGGTAAAGCAGCAGGTAATTATAGCCTGAGATTGTTGAATAATGCAGGCCAGATATTAATGAGCCAAACTGTTCAGCATGCAGGTAGCAGTATGTATAACCACGCTGTAACGCTGCCCTCAGGTATTAAAGCAGGCACTTACCAGTTAGAAGTGGTATCGCCAGATAAAACAAGATCAGTACAAAAAGTGCTGGTAGTTAACTAAAAATATTTGACCCAATAAGCATATTAAGAGCGCCCGAAAAAGGGCGCTCTTTTTCATTCCCGTAAAACCAGCGGCATGATTTCAAACCTTATACCCTAAATTTATACTGTTCCAATTGTTTAGAGATGCATGAAATTTCTCTTGTAAAAAATATTTTTTATACGCTGGAAGAAGAGTTTCCCGGAAAAATGGGGCAACTGAGAGGTATTTATTTAACTGTGGGTATTTTATCTAATATTCAGCCGCTGTTAATGCAGAGTGCATTTGAGGCAGTATTGCTGGATGAACCGCAGTATAACAGGTCAAGCCTGCACATAGAGGTGCTGCCTATTATGGTTTATTGTGAGGAATGTCAGGAAAAATCTGAGGTGAATGATTATAAATTTATCTGCGCTAAATGCGGCAGGCCCTGTAATAAAATTGTGCAGGGAGAAGAGATGTTGATTACCAAAGTAGAATTTGAAAATTGATAAAAATATGCTGTTTGATTTGATAAATAAATTTCAATACGAACCAATACCTGCCGGAGGTGCTCAACCAAAAAGTAATAGAGCCCCTGTGGGAAGTGTGCAATGTGAAAACACTACACTCAATTTATTAAAAGCAAATGATTTTGTTGCCAAAGCCATTCGTGATAAGCTTGCACCGCATAATATTTTGGTGATTAATGTTTGCTCGTCGCCGGGCAGTGGTAAAACATCGCTGATGCAGGAAACCGGCCGCCGCATACAGGATAAAATAAAAATGGGTGTATTGGTGGGTGATCCTGAAACGGAGAGAGACGCTATACGCATTAGAGAAGCTGGTATCCGTTGTTTGCAGATTGTTACAGGCGGCATGTGCCATATAGAAGCACAAATGATTTTGCAGGCGCTGGATCATTTTGACTATAAAGATTTAGATCTGCTCTTTATTGAAAATGTGGGTAACCTGGTTTGTCCTGCTGCGTTTGATTTGGGAGAAGATTATCGTGTAACACTCATTGCAAGTACAGAAGGAGATGATAAGCCAAAGAAATATCCCCGCATGTTTTTAACCAGTGAGTTGATGCTGGTGAGTAAAGCTGATCTGCTGCCTTATGTTCCTTTTTCAGTTGAGGCGGTAACGCAGGATGCAAGAGATATCAATCCAAATTTGGAAGTGATTTCTATCAGCAGCTTAAACGGCCAGGGTATTGACGAATGGTGTGAATGGTTGCTGCAAAAAGTGAAAGAGAAAAAGAATACGGCTGTATTAGTTTAATTTTTTTGGTCAGCTATGTAGCTCTTCTAAGTATCGGTTGTGTCATGCTGATGCTTTGATCAGCATACCGACATTTATCGTAGGGACTCACTTGTACTTTTTATATTTCTATTCAGCAAAAGCAATTTGAAAAGGGAAGTCACTATATCTGTAAAAGAGCCAAAAGTCTCCTCTCAGCCGATAGCTATCGGTTCAGAGGAGACTTTTCATCTTCATCTCACCGGCATTGTGCAGGGCGTAGGTTTCAGACCGATGGTATACAATTTTGCAAGGCGGCTAAACCTCAAAGGATATGTATGTAATGCAGCCGATGGTGTACATATTGAATTTATTGCGAAAGAAGAAGATGTAAAAAATATTGTAGAGTCCCTGCTGGGGCAGGCGCCACCGTTAGCAAACGTGCAGCATTGGTATTTGAGTAAAATCAATTTTATCGCCTATGAAGATTTTACAATAAAAGAAAGCGATGAAACTACAATGGCTAACCTGCCGCTTACGGCAGATTTTGCATTGTGCAGCGATTGCAGGAGTGAAATGCATGATGCCAACAACCGCAGGTTTCAATATCCTTTTATCACCTGCACACAATGTGGCCCACGCTATTCCATTATTCAGCAATTGCCCTATGATAGGATCAATACAACAATGAGTGATTTCAGGATGTGCGTTGCATGTGAAGAAGAGTATAGGAAACAAACGAACAAAAGATATTTTTCACAGACTAATTCATGTAGTGATTGTGGTATACAGCTTGGTTTGTATGCAGGTAGTCAGTTAATTCTTGATAAAGATCAGCAGGAAATCATACATACAATTTGCGAAGCACTTACTGCAGGCAAAATCATTGCTGTAAAAGGAATTGGTGGTTACCTGCTGCTGTGTGATGCGGCCAACAGTGATGCTATTAAAACATTGCGTTCCAGGAAGCAAAGGCCATCTAAACCATTTGCCATCATGTGCAGCAGCATAGCAGCAGCAAATGAATTTGTGTATTTGAATAAAGCTGCAAAAAGTTTATTTCTTTCACCAATATCACCGGTAGTATTAGCAAAAGCAAAAACAAATACTTCGCTTGCTTTAAATGATATTGCCCCGGGGCTTCATTCTCTTGGTGTGATGATTCCTTATGCACCATTGTTTGAATTGATTTTATCAGCGTTTAAAAAACCAGTTATTGCAACAAGTGGTAACATCAGCAATAGCCCGGTAATATTTGATGATAAACAAGCGCTTGAGTACTTACCTGCAATAGCAGATTTTATTGTAACGCATAACCGTAAAATTGTAACGCCTCAGGACGATAGCGTAGTAAGATTTACTTCTATAAATGAACAGCCCA
>CAZDHQ010000476.1:0-4360 GCA_964505135.1 uncultured Ferruginibacter sp. | reverse complement strand
TAAACAAAATACGATGGTACCATCAAATAATTTTACTTTATTGCCATGTACTGATACATCCACCAGACACCAAATCATATTAGACATCGCTAATAAGAAATTAAAGACATTTACGAGCCTGCCGGGATTTTATCACTGTGGTGATAGTATAGTTGTTGATCTTGTTCACGGAAATGCCTTTGTATTAAATAGAAAAGAATAAAAACGAACGTACTATATGATGGTTCTATTGACGTTTTTAGGACTATTATCTCAAAGCAATAGTTTTTGCCGCCAGACTTATAAAAGAGATTCTTTGGGAAGGCTAAATGATCACGATCCTAAATCTAAAGTCAACTTGACAAATCACAATCAATTTTACCAGGATGTAACGCATTCAAGTAAGAGTGTGGAATGATTATTCATTTCTGATACACTCTCACCCAATCAACTTCCATCTGCACCGGTAATTGATTGGCTGCTACTTTGCCTACCCAATTGCCACCCAACTGCTGATCGATCAACACATAAAAGGGTTGATCGTAGGGCCACTGCGAAGCATCCACATTGGGTACACGTGGATAGCGAAAAGTTTGTTTGCCGTTTACCGAAAAGATGAGCTCTTCTGGATTCCATTCCAGGCCAAACGTGTTGAAGCTGTTGATATCAAATGAGGCCGTACCATAGTGCGGCGGATTGTTATCCTGTTTTAATTCCAGCGTATAATAAGAATGTGTGGTTTGATAAACAATGGTATCATAATTCAAATGCTCCATAATATCAATCTCACCATTGCGTGGATACGGACCGTACTTATCTTTTTCAGACAGCATCCACATAGCAGGCCATGCACCTTTTGCACAGCCCAGCTTTGCATGTATTGCTATCTTGCCATATTGAAAAGCAAATTTTCCCTTGCTGAAAATACCACCGGTGAGGTAAGGCCTTTTATCTATCGATGTGTCTGTATTTACTATTCCTTTCAGCAATAATTTACCGTCATTAAAACCAAAGCAGTTGGGATTGTCGCTTGCATGGCGATTCCAGTCGCTGGTACCCACCGGAACAATATTCCATTTGGTGGTATCCAATGCTGCTTCATTAAACTCATCGCTCCATACCAGCTTCCATGGTTTGTTTGCTTTACCTTTTTGAATGTGGATATAGGCATCCTGCAATGACTGCGGTGATTTACATGCCGCCAGCAACAGCATGGTGATAATCATTACAACTCCTGCCTTCATGTAGATCAGTATTTTTAAATTGTTGCCACAAAAATCGAACAAAGTTTTTTATATTGTGTGTGTAGATATTTTTTTCATATAAACAAACCGGCAACTTAAAACAACAACTATGGAATTGCTTACGCCTGACTATAGCATCCTGATCTGGACTATCGGTATAGGATTATTAAACCTGATTTTATTTCTCGTTGCGCTCATCAGCATTTTAAAAAATGAATTCACAGATAGCACCATCAAATTGATGTGGGTATTGATAGTGTTGTTTGTTCCCTTCTTTGGACCGATTGTTTATTTTGCCATTGGCGGAAAGCATAAAGTGCAGAAAACTTAATTAACCAGGTAAATAAAACTTAAACCCAATCAACATGCAAACAGTAAACCCTGAACATGGCCTGCTAATCTGGACAGCACTTGCGGCAGTTATGTTTTTCATTTTCTTAGCCGCCTTTATCAATGTATTAAAAAGTGATTTTACCGACAGTACTACTAAACTAATGTGGGTGCTGGTGATTTTGTTTGTTCCTTTTATTGGCTTTATCATCTACTTTGCTATAGGAGGAAAACACAAAGTGCAGAAGATTAGCTGAATCTTTTAATATTATTAAATTATGTCACCAGTTAAGTATCTAACTAATACAATCATTATTGTTTCAATTGTATTAATAATTTTCTCAGGCCACGATAAAAAGCCAATTTATGAAATTGGTGCACTCGTATTAATCAACTGCGCAATAATTGTTTCAGAATATATCGTTACTTCAAGAAAACTAGAATATCAATTTGCACTATCGAAGGATTTTTTACCGTTTCAATTCAAAGATTTAATTCAAATCATTGCTTTTATTACTGTCTATATGGTAGGTTTTCACCTTTTGCTTAAATGGTTTAGCCCGCATTTCGAAATTTATTTACTGGTACAAATAATTTCGATATTAATCCAGTACATGATCATAAAGGGTAAGAAAGTAGCTACCTTACTAATTGACGGAACATGTTTAATTGTGAACGAAGTATGGGTAAAAAAATATGATTTAAGGGATTTACAATCGATCACTCTAAATGGCTTTACGGACAAGTATATTCTACGATTCAATAGCCCTAAAAAATTAGAAATTGGTCCTGACAGTTATACATCAGATGAATTAAACAGTTTTCTAGCTGCTATATGCAAAAAAAGTAAACATGAAGTAGTCTTATCCGATAATATAGCCGAAGAAATAAGAACTGCTAAAAGAAATCTTGTCTACAATAATTTTTAATAATCTTCGTCAACATGCAACAACTCTCCTACCATAACCAGGGCCGCGGCGGCACCGTTATCTACAAAGATGATGTCTCCGAAATAAAATTTGATTTTGAATTTGGCGGCGGTAATTGTGTTGCCATCATCTTTACTCCTACGCCGGATCTATGGGAATACTCCACCAAAAGAAAATTGGAAGAAAGAGATACCATTATACAATTTGTGGCGGAACAGTCACTAAAAGACCAGGTAAGCCATGGCTATTACGAAGTGTATGATAACTATATTGAGCTGTATAAAAAATAGCATTGGCACTAACAAAGGCTATAAACATTTTTCTTTGTTACTTTGGCCATGAACCTTTTACAATACATTCAATTTCCAGCACCGATTGCCGCTACTGAAAAACTGGAAGGTTACGGCAGCCAGAATTACAAAGTAACGCTTGCCAATGCGGAAACATATTTGGTAAAAATTTATCCCGCCGCAGAACAAATACAGGCAAGGGAAGAAGAGCGGATCATCGCCTTACTGCAACCGCATTTAAACATAGAACTACCTGTTTCCGCTGATTTTACCATCAATGCGCCGGATAACGTGTATATCAGGGTTTCTCCTTTTATTGTTGGCCGCACCTTGACCAAAGAACAGGTAACAGATCAATTGCTGCAAGATATTGCAGCCACTGCTGCCAATATGCTGCGCCGGCTGCAAACAATACAAAGTCCCATCATCAAGGCACGTGAACACGACTGGAACCTGAGGGATTATTATTTAGTAAAGCCAATGATGCAGCATATTGCTGATCCATCCCAACAAAAAATCGTGGCACATTATGTTGCTTTATTTGAGCAGGATGTATTGCCGGTATTCAGGCGTGTACGCCATAGTGTTATTTATGGAGATTTTAATGAAGCCAATATCATTGTTGACAAAGGAGAGCTGAAAGGGGTAATTGATTTTGGCGATATCTCCTATGCGCCGGTGGTTTGTGAACTGGCGATATTGCTCACATACATGATGATGATGTTCCCCGATGATTGTTTTGAAAAAGCAAAGATCATTATCCGGCAGTTTCATCAAAATTTTCCTTTGACGGAAGAAGAGATTGAACTGCTGCCGCATTTAATAGCATTACGGACCTGCGTATCCGTATGCAAGAGTGCTAATGAAAAAGCAGCCAATCAACACACCGATTATATCCTCATTAGTGAACAACCGGCGTGGAACTTGCTCAACAAATGGACTAGTTTAAACCCACTGTTTATAGTAAATGAGTTTAAACGCTATGCAGGATTTAGTGTAGAGGAGGTTGACTCTGATCAATTACTGGAGCGAAGGAAAAAAGTAGCAGCGCCCTCACTAAGCCTGAGCTATACGCATCCCATACACATGAGCACTGCGCTGTTTCAATACATGTATGACGCACATGGCGGCACTTACCTGGATGCATACAACAACATACCACATGTGGGACATTCGCACCCGCTGGTGGCAGAGGCCGCGGCTAAACAATTGCACAGGCTCAACACTAACACCAGGTATCTCTATGATATCTATGCATCCTACAGTGAGAATTTATTATCGCTGTTCCCATCCACTTTAAATAAAGCGATGCTGGTTAACTCAGGCAGTGAAGCATCTGATTTAGCTACCAGGGTAGCCCGTACTGTTAGTGAGCGGCCAGGCATTGCGGTGATGGAATGGAGTTATCATGGCAATACACAAAACGGCATTTATATCAGCTCCTATAAATTTGACCGAAAGGGCGGTAAAGGGCCTGCAGACTGGGTTTTACGATTACCTCTACCAAAAGCCTACCAGGGGAAATACAGCACTGCAGCAGAATATGTGGAAGAAGCAAAACAATTGATTGAAACATTTGAAAGCAAGG
>CAZDHQ010000475.1:0-4370 GCA_964505135.1 uncultured Ferruginibacter sp. | reverse complement strand
TTCTTTTATCCTTTCGAAAATAATTACGTTGGTATCCACTGCAAGACCTACCGTTAACACCAGACCGGCGATACCGGCAGCAGTTAATGTAAAGCCCATTGCTATCAATACTCCCACTGTAAACAGCAGGTTTAAGATCAATGAAATATTAGCAACCCATCCACCTGTATTATAATAAATCAGCATCAATGCAAAAATTACCAGGAAGGAAATTCCGAAAGCCATTGCACCGCCATTTACTGCTTCTTTACCAAGGGTAGGACCAACGATCTGCTCAGCTACTATTTTAGCAGGAGCGTTGGTTTTACCAGATTTCAATGTATTGGCAAGATCCTGCGCTTCTTCAATTGTAAACTTTCCGCTGATCTCTGTTTGTCCACCTTCAATTGCATTGATTACGTTAGGAGCAGAGTAAACTATGTCATCCAAAGAAATGGCAACCGGGCGGCCCACGTTGTTTCTTGTTAATTCACCCCATTTTTTTGCACCAAAACTGGTCATGTTCATTTTGATAGAAGGAGCGCCTTTCTCATCAAATCCCTGGAATGCTTCTTCCACACTTTCTCCGTCCATTGGAGCTTTTTCACCACCGCCTACTGTTTTCACCGCATATACTGGAATATAACCGGTTCCTTTCTGCCCCTTTTCCGGCTTTATTTCAGCTCCATACAAAAACTTTAATTCCTGAGGGAAACTATTTCTAACAATATCAAGCGCTAAAAATTCATTTAGCCTGCTGCTATCTTTTGCAGTAGTTACAAAGTGATATTGTTGGTTAAAAGGGATTTTTTCACCTGTGTAATCCATTGGTGCCATTACCTGGAATAAAGCTGCCTGGAACTGTGCTTTTTTAGCAGAATCAGAAAGGTTAGCCGTGTCTTTAGAAACACCGCTCAAATAACTGGCAAGAGATGAAGCTGCGGCCTGGTAGCTTGTTCCAATTTCAGCATAACTATAAACAGCCCAGAATTGAAGATTGGCACTTGCCTGCAATAATTTTCTTACCCTTTCTTTATCGGTAACACCTGCCAGTTCTACCTGGATAATGCCTTTGTTTTCATCCAGATTAATGTTTGGTTGAGCCACACCAAACTTGTCAATTCTTTTTAACAGTACCTCGTAGGTTTGTTTGATGGCATCTTTAGAAGCAGCACGTATTTTTTCAACCACTGCATCATCAGAATCGGTAACCTTTACCTGTTTGTTTGGTCCAGAGAAAAGATTTGCTAATTTGATACCGGGATTCTGAGCCTGGTATGCAGTTATAAAAAGGGTGATATAATCTACATTGCTGTTAACCTTTTGTGCTGTAGCTGTTCTCAAAGCATTTACCAGCGCAGGATCTTTGGGATTGTTGCTTAAAGATTTTAATAAACCTTCAAGCCCCACACTCATGGTAACGCTCATACCGCCCTGCAGGTCAAGGCCAAGGTTTAGTTCGTTTTCTTTGCATTTTTGATAGCTGGTACCAATTACCGGGTAAATTTCTTTATCCCTGGTGCTGTCAAGAATATGCTGCATCCTGTTTTTTACAAGCAGGTCATACTCTTCAGTTTTGGTGTTGATTCCAGGATTTTGGGATTTTACGATTCTTTCTGCCTGGCCTTTTACCTTACCTTCGTAACTGCGTACCACCCATGTGTACGACAATTCCCAAAGCGAAATCAGGATCAATGCAATGGCGAAAAACCACACTAAACCTTTCAGTTTCATAATCTGTTACTTTTAGTAGCTGTTAAGTTATTTTAAAGAAGTTCGCAAAGATAGGGGAAAAACCCTTTGCAGAAGTGGCGCCGTTTTTTTAGCTTTTTTACGCATTTTGCACGCTCAAACAATCTCATGCAGTCTATATTTCTCCGTAGTTTCCTTTTTGCCGCAGCAAGCCTTTCAGTACTAAGTTGTACTGCATTTAAAAAACCAGTAAAGCAAGTACCAATGCCGGCTGCAGATACTGTTTTACATCCTTTGCCGGTGATTGCGGACACAGCAAAAAAAGACACCATACATACGGATGCTTTTTTGGAAGACCTGCTGAAGCAATACCCCGAGTTTTTTGATTCGATCCTGAAAAAAAGAGAGGCGCTCAATGTCCAGATCATTTACACCGAAATTGACCGGGGAGCCAATGGCCTGGCTGCTTTAAAACATCACTATTTTAACATAAACAGGGATCATTATTTCTATCCTGCCTCCACCGTTAAGTTTCCTGTTTCTATATTGGCGCTGCAGCGTTTGAATGAACTGAGGGCAACTGGTATTGATAAAAACAGTACCATGCTTACCGATGCAGCTTATAGCGGGCAGACTGCTGTGTACAACGATCCTACCACACCTGATGGAAAGCCGAATATTGCACACTACATTAAAAAGATTTTGATGGTGAGTGATAATGATGCTTATAACAGGCTGTATGAGTTTTTGGGGCCGCAATACATCAATAGCCAGTTACATCAGAAAGGATACAAAGATGTGCAGCTGCTGCATCGTTTGCAAATAGCATTAACTGATGATGAAAACAGGCATACTAATCCAATACAATTTCTAAATATAACTAACGGTGCCGCATACAAGCAAGCAATGCAGTTTGACGCAACAAGTTATGACCTGCGAAATGATGTGCTTGGTAAGGGATATTATAAAAGCGATTCGCTCATTAACAGTCCGATGGATTTTTCTTTAAAGAACAGGATAGCGCTGGAAGATTTGCATAGCATTTTAATAAGCCTGCTATTTCCATACAAAGTGCCTGCTGCACAGCGGTTTAATATTACAGATGAAGACCGTGATTTTTTACTCAAATACATGAGCCAACTACCAACAGAGAGTTTGTATCCACCTTACAGTGATGATACAGCACACTATTATCCTGCTTACTGCAAATTCTTTTTGTATGGTGCAGAAAAAGGAGCCCTCAATCCCAATATCCGCATTTTTAATAAAGTGGGTGAGGCTTATGGTGAGTTGATAGATGTGGCCTATATAGTGGACTTTGATAAGAAGATTGAATTCTTTTTATCCGCTGCCATCGATTGTAATACCGATGGCATTTTAAATGATGACAAATACGATTATGAAACACTTGGATACCCTTTTTTCAAACAATTGGGCCAGGTGATTTATGATTATGAGGCAAAACGGCCTAAAAAAATTGAACCCGATTTGAGCGGATTAAAGTTTGTGTACGATAAGTAAAGATAATTATCTACTAACGATTAGGGTTACACGAAAATATTGATCATCACTCTTTCAATAGATGACTGATTTCCGCATCCAGTGACAGATGATGTGTCAATAGTTTTTCAAATCTTATTCTTTCTTCCTGCTGTTTAAATGCCCTTTTTGGAATGATGATGGCTTGTAATGTATTTACAAAAAGAAAATAGTAGAATTCATTTTCTTCTTTACGGGTAAAGGCTGTCCATTGAAATTTACTTTCTATAAACTCATCTTTTTGCGCAAGACCAGAATCGTCTATTTCAAGTTGTTTTTCTGAAAACATGGTTTGGTTATTTTCATGCTCAGTGAATTTCTCTGCCTGTTTCACAATATTAGCTCTTGCAGTAAAAATTTGCGTAAGTACTATCAACAACAAAATACCTGCATACACATATAAAAACATGGGCTGCACCCTGAATAAATTGGAGTAAAAAATTACAGCGATAAAAACACCATTGATCAGTAACTGCCGCAGGTAATACCTGATCTTTTTCTTTTTTTGATCGGCTGCATCCCAGGTCATGTACGTGTAATAGTTCACGTAATCTTCCTTTGTTAAGCTGTATTTTACCGTCATGCTGTAAATTAAAAATGCTGCAGCATAAACCGCAGCATTGAATGTTATTTTTTAATTGCTTACTTTTTCTTAGCAGTTTTTTTAGGTGCTGCTTTTTTTGCTGCAGCCTTTTTGGGTGCAGCCTTCTTGCTTGCTTTCTTTGCAAATGCGTCCGGCACCTGCTCTTCAATCATTTTTTTCACCGTATCTAAGTCAATTGTGGCCAGCTCTTCTGCAGTGTACTTGGTCTTATCAGCCTTGGGTGTAACCTTCAGCATCTTTTTACCAAACCGTATAAAAGCGCCCCAGCGGCCATTTTCAATGGCAATTTTTTCGGAAGGCCATTGTTGTATGTAACGATTGGCTTCTTTTACCAATTTTTTTTCTATCAGTTCGTTGCAGTCTTTTTGTGTAAGGTTATCAAAATTGTAAGCTCTTGGAACATTAATGAATAAATCATTCCATTTGATGAACGGACCAAACCTGCCTTTGCCTTTTGTGATTGGTTTTTCTTCGTAAAAACCGATCGGGGCATCTTCTTCTTTTTTCGCCTTAATAATCTCAATCGCTCTTGAAAGGTCTACTTAAAAAATAGCTT
>CAZDHQ010000474.1:0-4398 GCA_964505135.1 uncultured Ferruginibacter sp. | reverse complement strand
GAATAGCAAGCCAAAGTTCATCATTAGTAACATTCAAATAGATTGCTTACGGCTTATAGCTAAGCGAATACACTGTATCACCAAACCTTCTTCAAAGAAAACAGGAACCTGCCCTATCACCTATATTGATTTACTAAGCTAAGTAAGTACAGTCGGCACCTATGTAAAAAAAATGGTTACGAAATAGATGGACTGATATATCTAAAAAATTACAACTGAAACGCTGCTGCTGCTATCAATGAATTACTACACTGGTATCAGGATTATCCTATAATTCAGGATTCATAATCCATGCAATTTTGTGCCAGTAAAAGTCCCGCTTTAAATTCCAATCCCGTTTTTTCGTTTAAGATGAGTGCAGTTGCTGTGAAGGGCTGCATTTTTGTTTTATATCAGCAGGCACTGAAAGATCTGATCAATTGTACAAAACAATAAAAGAAAAACAGCTGGGAGCAAAATAGCAAATACTCCAATCAAACTGTTTGTTTGTAACTTCACCTGGTTCATTTAAAAGTATGGAATATGATGAAACAGATTAATCGAACGGCACAAAATAATTATTCAGCTTTTCGCTCAATTTTTTTAATCCCACTATTTCTATTATTTATAATAGGAAGCTCTTTCAACTGGCTAAAGTTACCAGTAGTGATTACAGGGCACCTAAAGAAAAATCCATCAGCGGCATCTGCCCATACAAACGGTGTAACTGTTTTTGTAAAAGCCGATGATAAAAAACTGGCAGAAACAGTCACTGACAGCAAAGGAAATTTTACATTAAGCATTACCCCCGGCAATGAAAAATCGTTTGATTTCTTTTGCACCGCTGCGGATATTGACACTTTATTAATTGCATCGTTTACCCGCTTTGAAAGTGATACTCCTGAGGTAACGCTTTATGTTCCCGGTATACATAAAAAGAATTTATTGGGAAAAGTGATTTGCCCTAAGTGCAAAAAGGCAGACCAGGTATATGATATTGTGTACACTGGCAAAAAAGGTTTGGGCAGTGAAGGAGTTGCTGCTAGTAAGCAACCCAGTGAAGCTGCTACATCAAACAAGCTGGCAAAGTTCTATTGCGAAAGAGATAAGGTAGAGTTTTAAACATTGCTGCTCTTATCTATATTCAACCTAACCAAAAATAGCCTTCTCCTAAAACTAAAAAAGTGTTTGTTGCAAAACACAGCCTGGCCGTTTTCCCAACTAATGCCAGGTAGCAGTGAATAATAAAAAAACATTTTTCAATAAAAGAAGGTGCTTCAGGCAGTATGTATTCAAATAAAAAAAGCCCTGCAATAATGCAGGGCCGAAACCATCAACTACGCATTGTATTAGTGACTGAAAATATTTGACCTGTTTTGATAACCTGGCAATGGCTTAAACCAGTCTGTGTATTGAATACCTTTTGACTGAGCCCATGGCGCAAATTTTAAATGAGCATCCAACACTACTTTCTTTTCCAGCGGATATTCAAACGGACCGGCAATATCAATTGCAAAAGGTAAATTTTTACTGGTAACATAATAACGCTTGTTTGCAATGCTGCTGTTATCGCTCTGTGTACCAAGCAATGAAGTATTGGCAAGATCAGTAGGTGGCTGATTGATAAGATGCACCTCCACTCCCCTGTCTTTGTTTACAAAGATGAAAGGATTATAAGGTGGTAAGCCAAGTACATTAGCTGCCACCGGTTGCGCCAACTTAATGGAAAGGTTAAGAGTTTTAGGTTGCACATAAGGTGCACCGGCAGTAGTATTAACTCCTACGCCGCTTCCGGGCCATGGCAATTGATTGAATGCATCATCAAAAACAATGATTGTAGCCTTTGACTGGCCTGCTTCTGTGCCATTCGCATTTTTTGAAACCAGGTTACTGCGTACATCCGTTCCCGTTACACTCGCCACCAGGCTAGAAGCAATTGGCAACTGGATACCGAAACCATTGTGGTAGCTGGCCCCAATCGCCTTTAAGGTTAGCGCTGCTTTAACTTCTACCACCTGGTTGTTGCCGTTAGTGATATAATTAAAGTTATAATCCATCACCATATCATTAAAGTCGTAGTCTCCTTTGGATGGCCACAGGTCTTCAAAGGCTAAAGAACCAACAGTGCTTTGGGATGGATAGAAATTATCGAAAGCCTTTGAGGCATCATTTGGATAATCATCAAAATTATCCGTTACACCATCACCATCGGAATCTGTTTTTGTATAAACCGGCCGTGCTACATTGGTAATATCAATAGCAGTGATAGGATCAGCTGTTACGTAAAAAATAGCATCATTAAAATCATTATCGCACCCGCCGTTTTGCCGATTGATATCTTCAAATGATAATAATAGTTTACCTCGGTTTACATCGTTTAACAGGATACAGTGCTGTTTCAAAGATGCATTGGTTTCTGGATTTAAATTGGTTTGAGAAAAATACACACCATACCCGGTATTTACTGTTCCATTGCTATAGCCATTGGCAATGATGGCCCAGCCGATGCCAGCACCTTTGGGAAAAGTTCCAATCTTTACTTTGTTTCCTGAAACAAGTCCACCACCACTATTGATATAAGATACGTTCGGGAAAATGGTGTAAAGTGTATCAATATCTGAAGCTTTTGCTGGAGGATTCAAGGGATCATACTTATAATAGCAAAGTGTGTTTAAGTATCCTGCACCCTCATGTACAAAGGTTACCCAAACATTGGCTGGCTGCTGCAGCACCAAACTTGTTTGATTGTTATTGGTAAGATACTCCGGGTGATAAGATGGCACCGGTTTGCTTTCCGGTAAAGCTACATTGATGTCATTTAAAAATGCAGCATCCACCACATCATTGGTCTTTTCAAGATAAGTGGGAACTCCCAATGAATTAATGGTGCCCATCGATTTGATAACAGTGGTACCAACAACTCCATCAATTTCCATCGGCCTGTTACCCAGTGCTGCAGGTCTTTGATAGGTTGCTGGTTTACTACCACCATAAACACATTCTAACTGGTTGGAAGTAATTGCCCTTTTTTGCCACTGCACAAAACCAATGGCATCTGTCTGCAACACTATTGAATCTGCATAAGCAGGAATTTTAATTGTTCCGTTATAAGCACCTTTATCATCTGTAAAACAGCTTGCAATTAACTCACCACCTAGTTCGGGGTAGTCTGAATACAAGTTGATACGGATATTAGGAACTGCTTTGTCCCCATTGTCTAAAGTGGAAAGTTTTACAGCTACAGCATTGCCAGTATTAAACGTAAAGCCTGGATCTATCTGCAGGTTATCCATACTTGTTACCGCAGGCTCATTGCCGGTAGCGCCTGAAAAATCTTTTTTAATACAACTTTGAACAAGGAAAACAGGAATGAGAAATAGCCATCTTAAGGTTTTCATAGTTTGACCGAATTTATTTGCTTTTTAAAACAGGCCTGACATTACTTATCAAACCTTTGCCAAATAAAACGTAGCGTTTCTTTTTATATTAATCGAAGAAAAACTATCTGGTTATAGATAAAATTCTATTGACAGCTATTACATTTTTATTTTGGCTTTAAAGGCAAAAGATGCTTTTTATTGATGTCTTTATCCAGGTAACACCATAAAACAAACCTGAAAAGCCATCAACCACGTAAAAAATAATTTTAATATCCCCGCTTTTAATCAATTGCCCTATCCCTAATAAAGCAACGATTTCGTTACTTCAGTCCCATTCAAACAAAGCAAAGTTTTGCAACTATACACGTAAAACAAAAGGCTTTCTTTCGAAAGCCCTTCATTTAATCTGTATAGTTGAAGTGAAGATTACTTCAGGTTATGATATACTTTTTGTACGTCTTCATCCTGCTCCAGCCTGTCTACCAGTTTTAATACATCCTGCGCCTGGTCTTCCGGAAGATCTACAGTATTGGTAGGAATTCGAGTAAGCTCTGCCGTTACCACTTCAATCTTTTTTTCTTCTAATGCTTTACTCATATTACCAAACTCGTTGTAAGCTGTACGTATGATGATGTTGCCTTCACTGTCTTCTCCAATTTCTTCCAGGCCATAATCAATCAGTTCAAGCTCTAAATCTTCCAGGTTTTGTCCATTGTTTTTTACTTTAAACTCCCCCATGCGGTTAAATGAAAAAGCTACGCTACCGCTTGTACCCAGAGAACCGTTGCTTTTGGTAAAATGCATACGCACATTGGCAACCGTACGGGTGGGGTTATCGGTAGCGGTTTCCACCATGATAGCCACACCATGCGGTGCATACCCTTCATAAACCACTTCCTCATAATTGCTGGTGTCTTTACCCATTGCTCTTTTAATGGCTGCTTCCACACGGTCTTTAGGCATGTTGCAAGCCTTGGCATTCAGGTAGCACCTTCTCAAAGCCGGGTTATTATCAGGGTCTGGTCCACCTGCCTTTACA
>CAZDHQ010000473.1:0-4399 GCA_964505135.1 uncultured Ferruginibacter sp. | reverse complement strand
AACTGGCCTGGATATTACTGCCATCCATTCGCAGGGTTTGGCCACTGCTATTATCATTTGAAATAAACAAAGTACCACCTGCCACCCTGCTGCCATTTTTTGACATAGGTGCTCCGTTGTATCCTGCATTTCCAATTACATGTAATTTGTAACCCGGCGTAGTTGTTCCAATGCCCACATTCTGTGCAAAGCCAGTCGTGTAAATAAAAAAGAACAATATCAATACAACTACTTTCATTGCATATGGATTTAGTTATTTAAAATAATAGAGCGTTTACACTTATAATGGGAGATTGTCAAGTAACGATTAAAGCGGTAAGATTTAATTGGTATCACTCCATTCATAAAAATCTGTAGCGATAAGATGCCAGCGAACGCCATCGGATTGAAATGTACATCTGCTCTGTCTTGTTTCACCCAAAAGGGTTGGCGAAAAATAATTTTTATAAAAAGCATATAGCCTGCCTATTTGATTGATGGACTCATATATTTTCACGACCCCGGTTGGCGGATCAAATGTTTGTCCACGAGGTACATTGTAAAGCATCAAATTGATATTCTCCGCAATAAAATTATATACTCTTCCTTTTCTGCCTATTGCAGATGGAAGTACCAGATTGACGGCCTTGTTAGGATTATTTTCCATATCCACAACAACAGTGTAGTCATCATCTGTAATAGCATAAGATCCTTCCGATACAATGTTTCTTATTGGCATCGAGAGACTTCCATTCACTTCCAGTTGAGAATTGGGAGTTGTAGTATTAACACCTACTTTTCCATCTTCCATAATCGTCAACCGCAGATTATAATTGGTGCTAAACATTAATCGCTTGGCTGGATCTGCCCCGGTTGCCGGCGGTGTTCCTATCTCCAAACCGTAGTAGCCGGCTGGATTAAATGGGCTGCTTGTCCATGCCCTTAAAAAACCATATTGTGCATTGCTTACATTGTCATGAAAAAGAATAAGGCTGTTATTGCCATCAATCTTAATCAGCTGTTCGGTACTTGACCAGATATGCAGCTTGTATTCAGGTGAAAAATTAGTTCCCACGCCTACGTTACCACCATAGGGATTCAGCACCATGGCACTGGTAAAATTTTGTGGAGGAAAAACCAACGGATCTGAATAACTGGCCTGGATATTACTGCCATCCATTCGCAGGGTTTGGCCACTGCTATTATCGTTTGAAATAAACAACGTACCACCTGCTACCCTGCTGCCATTTTTTGACATGGGTGCTCCATTGTATCCTGCATTTCCAATCACATGCAATTTGTAACCGGGTGTAGTTGTTCCGATGCCCACATTTTGTGCATTGGTTTTATTAAATGCAACTACGGCTATCAATAGAAAAATCCTTTTCATACTTGATTTAATAATGGATAAATTTTATGGTATCAATCCGAACCTATCAATGATGGCTTGTCTTTTTTCCGGGTAACCCACCATGCCAAATTTTTCGTGGAGTGCCTGCATTCTTTTGGCAATTCCGGGATCTGCAGGCGTTAAATTCTTCTGTGCCATTTCAGGGCCGATCTTATGAAACATCTCTTCCAGGAAATCTTCAAAGTTTTGATTGAAGTACATATCAATTGCCCTAAGCGGCTTATCAGACTGGTTGAAGAAAGTATGCACCATATTCCTTGGCCGAAAATGCCATCCGCCTGCCGGTATTTCATAAACGGTTTCTTCTACCATCACCGTAGCAGTGCCTTCCAGCACATACATCAATTCATCCAACTCCTTATGATAGTGCGGAGCAGGACCCATTTTTTTAGGGGCGGTTGCAAATTCAACACAAGAAAATTGCATATTGGTTTGAGCACTACGCACCAGCAAACGAATATCAAGTCCTCCGGGGCCAGGCTGCAAAGGCGGAGTAGGTGCTACCATAAAGGGCGGCAGCGGTGCAGGATAGGTTGTTAGGCTTTGAGCAGCAGCGACATTACTTGGCAATAAGCTGCTTAGACCGATACCTGTAGAAGCAAAAAATAATTGCTGCAGCATATCTCGCCTTGAATGATGGCCGATGTTGTTAGGCATAAACTCTTATTTAGATGGATGATTAAATGCGGTTGATTAATCAATGAACCTAAATTAAAAGGTGTACCTAATCTGCTTTTGCCAGTTTTATTAGCTGGCAATGCCCAGTTACTGGCTGGCTGATTAACGTACCATTTTAAACTAAACCCGTTAGTTTTGCTGCAAATTATAAGACGTGAAAAAAATAAGTCTTTTACTATTTGTGGTATTGGCGTTTCAAAACCTGAGTGCTCAAACTGACCTTACCGCTGCAGCAGCAAAAAGCATTGAACAGGCGCCAGTATTTAAAATTATCCGTGTGCCAGACAGTACGGTATTTGAGAGCATCCAATTAAAAAAGAATAAGCCCTTTGTGCTGATGTTTTTTAGCCCCGATTGTGAACATTGCCAAAAAGAAACAAAAGAACTGCTGGCTTACAAACAGGAATTAAAAGGTTTGCAGATTATAATGGTATCGCCACTTTCTTTTGACCTCATCAAAAACTTTTACCAGGATTATGGCCTTGCTTCCATGCAAGATGTAGTTGTGGGTCAGGATGCTAATTATGCCCTGGGAAGCCGCTACCAGCTACGCACCTATCCATCCATTTTTGTGTATGATACAAAAGGCAAGTTAGCCAAAGCATTTGTAGGCAATGCAGGTGTACCGGCCATTTTAGATGCAGTGAAATAAACTGACATTTATCAGAAGTATCAATTTCGTATTCTATTACCTTTGCACCACTTAAAATTTTAAATCTCAAATCATAAAATGTTTTTATTATGAAAGTAACCGTTGTAGGTGCAGGTGCAGTAGGCGCTACCTGTGCTGATAATATTGCCCGTAAAGAATTGTGCTCAGAACTTGTTTTGCTGGATATTAAAGAGGGCATTGCAGAAGGTAAGGCGCAGGATATGATGCAAACAGCCGCATTACTTGGCTTTGATACAAAAATTATTGGCAGTACCAACGATTATTCAAAAACAGCAGGCAGTGATGTGGTAGTAATTACTTCTGGCCTTCCACGTAAGCCAGGGATGACCCGTGAAGAATTGATTGGTGTAAATGCAGGTATTGTAAAAGGCGTATGTGAGAACGTCTTGAAGTATTCTCCCAACGCTATCATCATTGTGATCAGCAACCCAATGGATACCATGACTTACCTGGCATTGAAATCAACTGGCTTACCAAAGAACAGGATTATTGGTATGGGTGGTGCGCTGGATAGCAGCCGTTTTAAATATCAACTGAGCCAGCACCTAGGCTGCAGCCCTGCTGACTTAAACGCAGTGGTAGTAGGTGGTCACGGTGATACTACTATGATCCCTTTGATCAGCAAAGCTACCTGGAACAGCGAACCCGTTACTAAATTCTTATCAAAAGAACAGCAGGATAAAATAGTAGCTGATACAATGGTAGGCGGTGCTACTTTAACTAAGCTGATTGGCACTTCTGCATGGTATGCACCAGGTGCAGCAGGGGCATCATTGGTTGAAAGCATCTTACGTGACGAGAAAAAATTAATCACTTGCTGCGTTGCTTTAGACGGCGAATACGGTCAAAAAGATATTTGCCTTGGTGTACCTGTAGTGATTGGCAAAGGCGGCTGGGAGAAAATTGTAGACTTTGAATTGAATGCTGAAGAGCAGGCTGCTTTTGAAAAGAGTGCTGCTGCTGTTAGAAGCATGAATGATGTGTTAGCTACTTTGTAATAGTTTCTATACTTGTTATACGACTCCCGTTCTTTAAACGGGAGTTTTGTTTTTATGGTACCAGCATTTGAGCAATAGAGCGGCATCGTTGCGACGCTCCGGTCAACAGCAATGCAGGAATATGTCTTTGTCCACCATATAAAAAAAGTTGGGGCGCCTTCGGCGCCCCAAGAAAATAAAGTATGAATTAATTTTTAACTTACTCCATCCACCTGCATCTCTTTATTAATCTTTTGCACCAAACCCTGTAGCACTTTACCTGGACCAACTTCTGTAAAATGCGTTGCACCATCAGCAATCATAGCCTGCACACTCTGCGTCCACTTTACTGCACCGGTTAATTGATTAATTAAGTTTTGTTTGATGACAGCCGGATCGGTAATCGCTTTTGCAGCCACGTTTTGATAAACAGGACAAGTAGGTGTATTAAATGTGGTTGCTTCAATCGCAGCAGCCAGTTCTTCTTTTGCCGGCAACATCAATGGTGAATGGAAAGCGCCTCCCACTGGCAATACCAACGCTCTCTTTGCACCGGCAGCTTTCATTTGTTCACAGGCCATTTCAATTCCTTTAATACTTCCACTAATCACCAACTGACCTGGACAATTATAATTGGCAGGCACCACTACTTCCCCGGTTTCTTCCTGTATCGCAGCGCAT
>CAZDHQ010000472.1:0-4400 GCA_964505135.1 uncultured Ferruginibacter sp. | reverse complement strand
AAAATTGAAAATTGATTATTGATATTAGAGTCTCTGTAAGAGCAATGCTTTCCATTGCTCATATAAATCATTGTACTGAGCGGTTTCGGTTGGCTCAACTATCTTAATTGCTTTGCGATTGGTAAATGCTGTTTCCGCCTCGGCATATACTTTAGCGCCAATGCCTGCACCGATAGCTGCACCGTAGCTTCCATCGCCTTCATAAAATTCAACTGCCACATTATTTACTGCCGCAAAGGTTTTGGTAAACACATCACTCAAAAATAAGTTAGCCTTACCTGCTCTTACCACAGATGGATTCATGCCATTTTGTTTCATGATATCAAAACCATAACGGAAAGAGAAAGCAATGCCTTCCTGCACGGCCCTTACCAGGTGAGCACTGGTATGTATATTAAAATCCAAATAATGAAAATGACCGCCAATGATTTTATTATTCAACATGCGTTCTGCACCGTTGCCGAATGGCAGCGAAAACAACCCATTGGAACCGGCTTTAATAGCAGAGGCAGCATCATTCATCTGCTGGTAAGTCATTGCCTGCCCCGCAATGTTTTTTATCCAGCGGTTAAAAATTCCTGTACCATTAATGCATAGTAGTATACCAATTCTTGTTTTGTCAGTTGTATAATTCACATGAGCAAAGCTGTTAATCCTTGATTCAGGATCAAAAGACAATTGATCACTCACGCCATATATAACACCTGATGTGCCAGCAGTAGTTGCTGCTTCACCCGGCTTCAACACGTTTAATGATAAAGCATTGTTTGGTTGATCACCCGCTTTATAAGTTACCGGAATACCGGCTTTTAATTTTAATGCATCTGCCACGCCTTGCTGCAGTTGCCCATGCGCTGAAAACAATGGATGGATTGAGGGAAACACATCTGCATTAAAACCATAACAGTTCAATACATCTTTTGAAATTTCCCTGTTTTTAAAATCCCACAAGATGCCTTCAGACAAAGCTGAAATAGTAGTAGTGGCTTCACCGGTAAATTTCATCGCAATAAAATCGCCGGGCAACATGGCCTTGTGGATCTTATTAAAAACTTCCGGCTCGTTCTCTTTTACCCATGCCAGTTTGGATGCTGTAAAATTGCCGGGTGAATTCAACAAATGCGAAAGTGATTTTTTCGCACCAATTTTTTCAAATGCCTTGTTGCCGGTTTCTACTGCACGGCTATCGCACCATATAATGGAGTTCCTGATTACCTTTTGATCCTTATCTACCAATACCAATCCATGCATTTGATAGGCAATACCGATGGCTCCGATATCAGCAGGATTATACTTCCCGGAGGCATTGCACCTTAAGATCGCTTGCTGCGTATCAACCCACCATTGGTCAGGGCTTTGTTCAGCCCAGCCGGGTTGAGGAGAAATAATGGCTGATTCTGTTTCCGGGTAGCTTGCAGATGCAATGCAATCCTGGGTTTGAGCATCTACCACAGAAACTTTAACTGAAGATGTTCCGAGATCTATTCCTAATAAAAGCATGTTACTGGTTGAATGGCAATTTCGTGTTGTACACAAAGCTAAGCTAACTAAACAAAAGTATCAGCCGTCAATTTTGCCCTTAATTTTTTTAATGTAACCGTCAATGTATTCTTTACTGTTTGTTCTGAAATGTTAAGCAGTTGAGCAATCTCTGCATTCTTTAAATGTTCTTCCCTGCTAAGCTGGTAAATCTGCCGCATCCTGCTGGGCAAATAGGCTACTTCGCTGTCAATGGTGGCTTTTAGTTCTTTAAAGCCAAGCGTATTCTGCTGCATGGTATACCTGTCTGAAACTTCTACCACGGATAAAGAAAGTACATTTCCTTCCCTGGCTTTTCTGCAGGTCTTTTTGATAATGGCATATTTCAATGCTGTATACAGGTAAGGTGCCAGTGTGCAGGCTACTTCAATTTGTTTCCGGTTTCGCCATAAGCTGATGAAAACAGATTGCAACACATCATGCACATCTTCCTCGCTGTCCAGTTTATTGATCGCTTTCCTGTAAAGCCCCTCCCGGTAGCGTTCATAAATAGCTTTGAAAGATGTTTGCTCATCCGGAGCATTCAGCAGGTCTTTGTCTGACAGTAATTCCATATTTGCAAAATCGCCAGGTGAAAAATCCCAACGGTACTAATCAACGAAAACGCTTGTGTAAAGGCCAACAGGCATTTTAAAGGAAGCCAGATTGTAATCAGTTACAGCAAAACGGCAGATATAGCAGCAATTGGTCTGGACGAAGATAGAAATTTTTTGCAAATTTCAACCGGTTGCATAAAAATATCGGGATATTTTATCCACAGCAGCTACTAAGCCAGAACCAGGTGGAAGCCAGCAACTCCTCGTGAAGAATATCTAAATCCGCTTACAACCAATGCCGATCGGCCTTAGAATGCTATTTTAAAAACTAACACATAATTTTTTAATATACTGTAAAGAGAAATATGCGGAAAATAAGCATTGCAACCGATTACGAAAATGTTGCCCTAATTTTTGCAAACTAACTGTTGAAATAGACAAATTGAATATTATCGAATCAATAAAACTGTGCCTTTAAAAACTCGTTTAATTTGTTTTAGATTGATGAAGTAGGTATAGGAGCCTGAAGGTTGTAAAACGCCTTTGTAATAACCATCCCATGGCTGGTAGTTCCGTTTTGACTCATAAACAACTTGCCCACCACGATTAAAGATCGACACTGTATAATCACTAAAAGCATGCAGAGCAGGAATATCCCAGCGGTCATTTTTACCATCATTATTGGGAGTAAAGGCATTGGGCACATAAAAATCTTTGAATACCTGTACATGCACTATGTCGGTAGCTACGCCACATCCCAGGTTATCCGTCACTGTTAGTGTGTAATCGTAATCGGCAGGAGGATTAACAAGTGGAGTTAAAGAACTGGCATCGTTTAAATACAGCGCAGGGCTCCATTGCAGGGTAACTGCGGCTCCTGTATAACTTCCTTCCAACTGTGCAGCACTGCCTGCTATGATCACTTTATCAGGACCTGCATTGGCCGTTGGCTTTTCTACCACAGCAATGTTTACCGATGCAGTATCGGCGCAACCAACCTGGCTGGTTACTTTTACAGTGTAGCGTGTAAAAGCAGCAGGACTTGCCAACGGATTAGGAGCAGAAGCATTGGAAAGGGAAGCAGCAGGCGTCCATTCAAAAGCCACACCACCTGAAGCGTTCAACTGTATGGAAGCACCGCTGCAAACAGCCGCATCGGCGGAAATGCTGATCTGCGGAGCTGGCAATACCACCAAATCAAACTGCCTACTGATACTGCATCCATACCTGCTCACCACATCCAAAGTATAATTACCTGCGGCGCTCTGCGGCACATTGTTTATAAAGGCCGCTGCTCCCGGAGAACAGCAATTGCTTCTGCCATTAAAACCAGGTCCGGAAATAATAGTAGTATATTGTTCGGGAGTTGGCTGATAGCTAATAATGAAAGTATCTTTTTCGCAAACAGGTGAATTGGTTGTAAATGAAATGGCCGGCAATGCTGCCACCTGCACTGTAAGTGCCTGCGAACTGATCCTGCATTTTTCAGAAGCAAGATTACCGGCTTCGGCGGCCGTAAGCCTGTAGCGGTAAGTTCCGGGGGCACTACCCACAGTGAAATTTTTAGTGTACGTGAGACCGTTAGCTCCTAGTATATCAGTGAAAGGAGCGCCATCAATACTTTGCTGCCACTGATACGATGGCGTATTAAACCCACCCGAAATATTGCAGGAGAATGTATAATTTTTAGCAAGGTTGTTACACAGTGTATCTGTAAGATTAGTTGTTCCGCTGATGGAAGAAACAATTTGAGGGCCACAGGGTCTGAAAGTAATATCATCCAAAGCGATATCGTTACCACAGCCACCCGGTGCATTGTTCACAATACGCAACACCACATCGTTTACACTGATGGGTGTGTTGAAAAAAAAGCCATACTGCTTCCAGGAGGGAGACTGCTGCTCAATGATATCACCTGTTTGATAGGTCTGTAAAACGATGCCGTCTGTTTTTTCAATTGTAAACGTGAGATTAGGTTTTATGCCCACACTGTTACATGCAGAGGGCAACATTACATTCATTACCCATGCAGCAAATTCAAATGTGGTATTGCCACACAGCCCTCTTACTGTATCTATGTAAAATGCACCTGGTTGAAAAGACGCATTTACCAGCATAAAATAGCCATTGGCATCACCTGTATGATCCCTGTTTACCGTATGCCAGGCATTGCCAAAGCAATTGGCAGTATTGCTTCTTACAGTATAGTAACCATCATCAGGGCAATCGCTGCTGCGGAAATTATAATTGGTTGTTGCAGCATTTAATTGCGGGCCTGGATTAGCCCCTGCACCAAAAGTAATGTTCACTACTGGATCTCCGAGG
>CAZDHQ010000471.1:0-4402 GCA_964505135.1 uncultured Ferruginibacter sp. | reverse complement strand
GGGCTGGAGGAGGCGGCCCCTGCATTGATTTCTTTCAGTAATACCGTACCTGCGTTGGTTCCGTCAGACTTCCAAAGTTCTATACCCGTGGCAGCGGAGTTTGCAGCAAACAAAAGATAAGAGCCATTTGAAAAAATTTCCGAATTACCCTGGTTAGTACTTCCTGTAGCACCTGGCACAATATCTTTTACAAGTGAAGTGCCGCCGGGTGTTCCATCTGTTTTCCAGAGTTCCCTTCCTTCTGCGGCTGTTTCAGCAAAAAAATAAATGATGTTGTTAAGAACAACAGCATCACCGGAAGGATGAGATGATGCAGCACCTGGATTGATATCACTCACCAGCTTGGTGCCTGCTGCTGTGCCGTCTGTTATGTACAGTTCTGCTCCTGTTGCCGGGGTAGTACCTTCAAATAGCAGTGTGCCATTTGAAAAAGCAGTAGCGCCTACTGCGTCAATAAATTTTACAGGTGTAGCAATTTGTATGGTACCGGCAAGCGTTCCATCTGTAATCCAAATGGAAGAATCTATGTCTGAAACATAAATGGCTTTTGAAGCGGTTAATGGATAAGTAGGTTGCAGACTCTTATTTGAGTTAATCTGCGTTACCTGTGCCTTAGTACTAATACTTACTAATGCAAAAAAGAAAAAGAGTAAATGTTTATTCATATTGCCATATTTTAAATAACGAAAAGCGGTTAATTGCGTATATACGCCCCAGTTAGTAAAAAGATCTGATTAACGCAGGATATCAAACAAAGGTTTGATTTTACAAAGGATGCAGTGGAATGGATATTTATTAACTACATTTCAAAAGTAGATTATTTACAATAAGCATCAAAGCATTACAGAGCAGGATTTTAATAAGATGTTATTAACCGGGTAAAATAAGTGATGAGTTGCCTATATACCAGATGAACTGCATCCAATTCTTCGGGCTTCATAAAAAAATTTTAAGCGATAAACGATTTTTGTCCAGAGATTTTAATTATTTTCATTTTCTGCAGCACTGTCCAAACAGAATACACAATTCGCAATTTTCATAACCAAAACTGACAAAAGTGAGAAAACTGCTTATCCTTTTTCTTGGGGGAAATCTGTTATTTAGCTCCTGTACCAAAACCGATGTTTCCAATCCTTTGAGTGAAGATGAAGAAATGAGCCTTGCGCCTACGCAAAGGAAGTGTGGATCTTATGAAGTGCTGGAAGTACAGTTAAAGGCAGACCCAACACTAAAAAAGCGCATGGATGAAATTGAAGCATTCACAGAAAGATTTGCCGCCGAACGTCGTGGGCCTTATCAGCAAAGACTTTCGGCTGATACTATGATCATTCCTGTGGTAGTAAATGTGGTGTATAGAACGGCTGCTGAAAATATCTCCGACGCACAAATAAAATCCCAGATCGATGTGCTCAATGAAGATTACAGCGGTAAAAATGCAGATGTTACAAAAATTCCAACCAACTTTTCGGGGGTAAAAGCAGGTGATACTAAGGTAAGGTTTGTACTTAATCAAATTATAAGAAAAGCAACCACCAAAAGAAGCTGGGGTACCAATGATGCTGTAAAGAAAAGCGCACAAGGAGGTATCAACCCTACCAGCCCTACCACCAAACTTAATCTTTGGGCATGCACTCTTAGTAATGGTATCCTGGGATATGCCCAGTTTCCAGGAGGTAACTCAGCCACCGATGGTGTTGTAATTTTAAACTCAGCTTTCGGCAGTCGTGCAAAATATCCGGGTGGATATTATACTACTACTTATGATCTGGGCAGAACTGCCACACATGAGGTTGGCCATTGGCTTAACCTGCGTCATATTTGGGGAGATGCTACCTGTGGAAATGACTTTGTAGATGATACACCTTTACATAACACTGCAAATTATGGCTGTCCTGCTGCTGGTATCAAAAGTACCTGCACTGGTACACCTGTTATGATGACGATGAACTATATGGATTACACCGATGATGCCTGTATGTATATGTTTAGCGCAGGTCAAAAACTGCGTATGCAGGCTACATGGGCAGTGGGCGGTCCCCGTGCAAGCTTTCGTTAATGCTCGAAACCACATACCAACAAAAAAGGGTTGCAGCAATGCAGTTCTTTTGTTTACCTGATATCACACTCCTCAGGCACAGGCAATGGGATGTTTAGTTGTTTGAAATAGTTTTCACTAACAGTGTTGTAAAACCAAAGTACATCAGCAATGTTGGCGTGGCCATGGATATCTGCCAGTTTAAAAATCAACAGGTATAAAAGCCCAATAGCAGGCGCAGGATGGACTTTGTCATTTATGTAAGACCATCTTTCAAAAGCCGGTATAATACGAATCGTTGTATATTCTCTAAATAAACCATAAGAAATATCATGCAACTCTACCGTACGATAAATACGGTTTCTTTTCCCAGGCATACCAGCCAGGTCGTCTGCCAATATTTCCATGGCAGCCATTAACCCTACAAGTCCATGCCGCTTGTGCGCTGGCTTTCCTGTTAATGGATGGGGAATCACCTGTGTTTTGTCTTCTGCTATTTTTCCAATGTCATGCAGTAATGCAACCAGTTTTAACTCTGCTTCTACATCTTTTACATCTAACTGCAGCTGCTCAATCAACTTGAATAAACTACCATAAAAGCCATTAGCCGGTTGCTGAAAAATAGCCCCCACATTTTCATAGACAGCAAGTAAATGATGCGTAAGCATTACACCACTTTCATTGGTATAATGGCTGTCTGTAGTAACATCAGCCTTTTGCCACCATTGTGAATTTTTGATTTTATTTTCCAGATGCCGGGTATCCATTTTCTCCGGCAAAGAAAACGATAGGCGCTTGTTTAAAAAAGTATCGACAGCAATTTTTATTGAGGCTTAAAGACGGGGTCGTCAAACATGTTTGCCCGGTATAAATAATATTTACCATCTTTAAAATTACGCCAGTAGCGGCGGCCCTCCAGGTCGTAATACATACGGCCTTCTGCTGTGGTGTGTGCAGCCCTGTCATCTACGGTTATTACTTTTGCTACAGGAGTTTTTGCTACAGTACGTTTCACCACTTTTCTTTCTAAAGGTTTAACCGCTGCAGAATCCTTTATAACTGATGAGCTTGTTGACGGATAATCGGTAACCTTAACACTGGTTTGTGGCTGGTGCTTTTTGCTGCAACCAACTGTAATAAAAGCACTTATTAAAATAAAAGGCAGTAGTTTATACAACATCGATTTTTTATATCCGTGATTTCAATTTCCTTACCAAAAAATGTTAAATATTTATCAATCGCACAGTTTGTAGCTTAGGGAAAACTTTTCCACAGTTTTATCCAATAGTTTCGCAAACCCCAGTGATTGTAATCAATTTAATATTGATTGTTTCGTATTAATTTTATACCGATTGATATTGTACGGTTTTTGAAAATAAATGCATAAACTAGAAAGATGAAAAAATTTATTCCAGCAATAGCGCTTCTTGGATTTTTTTCCTGCAACAATAATAAAACAGAGCCCCAAGCTACCCCGCCAGACTCTGTTACGGCCAAAAAAGACAGTGCCGTTGTTATTACAGACACACATTATTTTTGGGAAATAGATGAAACTGATCCCAAAAAATTATCATTTAAAAAAACAAGACTGCTTAGCCCAGATTCTTTAAATACCACCAGCATCCTTTCTATGCTTAATGCTACTTACCCTGATATGAAACTATCAATAAAAAACACTTCAGGCGATACCTTATTCCTTGATTTGGATAACAGTAAATACCTCACTGAAAAAATGGGCTCTACCGGCGCAGAGGGTTACCTGGGGGAAGTGGTGTACAATCTTACCGAAGTAGCAGGAATTGATTTTGTGAACATCAATTTTAAAAAAGGAGACCATGCACAGCCTGGCACCTACAGCAGAACAGATTTTCAAAAGAAATAATTACTTGGCAATCTCTCTCAGCGCTGATACAAAGTAATCAAGATCCTTTAATGATGTATAAACATGCGGCGTTACTCTGGTGATGTTCAGGGTAAGCCAATTGATAGGCACTGTATGAATCTTGTATTTATTAAACAATTCACTCACTACATCTCCTGATGTTTTTCCTTTCACCGTCATACCCACAATAGCACCGCTTAAGTGAGGAGTAGTGGGCTGAGAGAAAGTAATATTAGGCATGTCCTTTACTTTATTTATCCAATAGTCTTTTAAGAAACGTAGCCGCTCTTCCTTTCTCCTGCTACCAATACCATTATGAAAATCTACTGCTGCACCTATGGCCATTTCAGAGGCGAAAGACCGTGTACCAAGGCTTTCAAATTTTCTTATGTTATCGCCATCAGGTACATCATTGCTTAGCAATGCCCACACATTTTTTATTTTTTCTTTTTTGATATACAGCAGTCCGCTGCCAAATGGAGCAC
>CAZDHQ010000470.1:0-4403 GCA_964505135.1 uncultured Ferruginibacter sp. | reverse complement strand
CAAGGCTGATGCTTCGCAGACTGATGGGAGATGAATGGTATACCAAAAAGTTCATTCCATTTATATCGCCTGTTACTCTGATTGCTTTGCTCTTTACCATCGTAATCATGTTTAGCCTTAAGGGAAAACTGATAGTACAGATACCGCTGGATGTAATACGCATTGCAGTTCCGCTGGTAATTTATTTTGCTTTTATGTTTGTGGCAAGTTTCTTCATAGGTAAAAAAATGGGTGCTGATTATTCTACCAATGCATCCATTGCATTTACTGCTGCAGGCAACAATTTTGAATTGGCTATAGCTGTGGCCATCGGTGTGTTTGGCATTAACAGTGGCCAAGCCTTTGCAGGCGTGATAGGCCCGCTGGTGGAAGTACCTGCTTTGATAGCGCTGGTGAATGTAGCTTTTTGGTTCAGGAAAAAGTATTACTCCATTGCTTCAGCATAATCAATTTACAACTAACTAAAACGAATACACGAAATGAAAAAGATTTTGGTGCTCTGCACAGGCAACAGTTGCCGCAGCCAGATAGCACATGGATACCTGCAACAGTTTGCAGGCAATAAAGCAACGGTGTACAGCGCAGGCGTAGAAACACACGGTGTAAACCCAAGGGCCATTGCCATTATGAAAGAAGATGATATTGATATTTCATCTCATACATCTAACAATGTAAATGAGTACAGGGATATTGATTTTGATTTTGTGATTACCGTATGTGACAATGCAAAGGAAAGATGTCCTTATTTTCCTTCCAATGCAAAGAAATTTCATTATAATTTTCCTGATCCGGCAAAGGCGAGCGGAACTGAAGATGAGGTTATGGCCCAATTTAGGGAGGTGAGGGAAATGATAAAGGAGTATAGCAGGGAGTTTGTGGGGGAGCATTTGTAAGAAACAGTTTGTTCTTGATACCTAAGCTTCTTTTATTGATATCGAGCCTTATTATTTACACTGTAACGGTTACCTTTTTGATTCTTTGAAATTAATGTTAGCAAAATTACTGTAGCTCTTTTATTTTAGTTTCAAATCGATTAACCTTTTACACAGCATGAAATCTACGCTAAGAATTATCACACTACTCTGCTATCTTTTACCCTGTTCATTTTTATGATGACCTGTGATGGATTTACATCCAATATAGCTTATAACCAGGAAGAGGCGGATAGCATTGCTAAAATTCCATCATTGGAAACAATTTCTGTAGAAGATACCATCGCTGGAAAAGATCTACTGAATTCAATAGCAACTGACAGCGTCTTGCTTTATAAGCCTGATTCAATGCCAAAACAAAAGGTGGATGATAGTTCCATAAAACATAATGACTCAAACAATACACAAACTGAAAAGTCATGGACGCAGCGATTACAGCAAAAAATGTTTTTTCCTACAGGGACTGCGGCATCTGGCCTCGGCACTGTAATGGTATTTAAAAACGTAATGGGTAAAACAGCGATGGCCATTTGTATTTTTCTATCGCTTATTTTATTGATATTATACCGCTGGCTAAAGAAGCCGAAAACAAAAATGATCCTGCTGCTGATGGGTATTGTTTCATTGCTTTTGTTTATTACCGATTGTTTTATAGCAGACGTAACAGTGTTGTTTGGTGTGTGGATATTGCTTGCCTTACAACTATTGCAATATTGGATGGAGTGGAAGGAAGCGAAAATAAACAAAAGCATTAGTTATTAATTTCTTCCAACATTTCTAAAACCTCATCTCCATAATCTTTGGTAAAACCATACTTTAAGGCAAGGTCTAAATTTTTTATTGCTTCTGGTTCATTCTTTAATGCCCTGTACATTTTACCCAGATACATATAAGAATACGAGTTGCCTCTGTCTAATTGTAATGACTTTTCAATCAGTTCAAAAGCCTCATCCTTGTACCCTAATTTAAATTTAGCAAAGCCAAGATTGTCCCATGGGTATGCTAAAGAAGCATCCAGTTCAATGGCTTTTTCGTAATAGGGAACGGCTTCTGCGTACTTACCTTCTTTAGCAAGAACAAATCCCTTGTTATTTAAAACTGTTGCATCTGCAAATCCACCGTGGATTAATTCATCCAATATAATGTTGCTCTTTTTTAGATCTCCTAATTCACTATAAACGTGGGCGAGTGAAATGCGGTAATGCAAGTCTTCAGGAAGTTTTGTTAGGAGGGCGTCAAGCACTTTTACAGCATTTCCAAAATCTTTTTTTCGAATATGACATGCTGCAATAATAGCTTTTAATGGTTCAAAAGTTGGATATAATGAGAGGCCAATTTTGCAAGATGAAATGCAACGTTCGTATTCTTCAAATGCATATTGCATGGAAGCAGTATTTTGGATACTATTAGTTTTCCTTTCCCTGCTTTTTTCAGACATAAAAAATTGCTGAAGCTTTGAGTAAGGTTTAATAGAGGGAAAGATGAACTGAGGTTGTCGCTTTTTAAATATAGTAGGAAAATTATCTTCAACAACATCTGTGAAAATAATGCCTGTCTTTTTTACTTCTTCTTTTATTGTATTGTTATAACTCAGCAAGCCAAGTAAAAGATGAATGCTGTTAGTATGCTGCTGTCTGCTTTGTTCCGTATAATAAAGAGCATTTTCAAGCACTGCCTGGGATTCAAGAGTGAGAGGGATATTATCTTCTTCAGTTAGAACTGCATCAGCCGGAAACATGGTTGCTAATTCTGCTTGCCATTTATTTGCATTAATGGTTTTACAATACCTATTTGCCAGGCAAGGCGTAGTGCATATGGCTGCAAAAAGATGATGGATATGAATAAACCCATGCCTTAGTGTTACAGCAATTTTCCTGGATGTTTTTATTGTTTCATCGAATTCGTCCGTGGTATGTTCTATCATTTTAAGAGTTGATGTTTTGTGAAGTTAACGGTTTATCTATTTTATAAGGCTAATTTACTTTGCATATTGCATATCCAAAATATTCCTTCTATCTTACTCAGCATATAAATCAATTCAACCAAACCAGCAGTATGAAAAATACCAAAACATTTCCAGTCTTCTTGTTGACTTTTATCATTTTACTTGCTTCCTGCAACAATGCTCCATCGGAACCTGCTAAGCCTGCTGACGTTGATTCTGTGGCAGCTAACATCAAGCTATATACGCATGTGTGGGATGAAATCATTAACAAGAGCAATCTGGGATTATTTAATGATAGCAATTTTACGAAAGATGTGGTAATGCATGCCAGTCCATCGGATGTGGTTGGTATTGATAGTGCAAAAGCATACTATGCTAATTATGTCACCGGCTTCTCCAATATACAATTCACCATAAAAGATGTATTTGGGTCAGGTAATAAACTGGTAAAGCACTGGAATTTTAAAGGAACTCATACGGGTGATTTCTTTGGTATCAAACCTACGGGAAAGCAGGTAGATATTGATGGTGTTACGCTGGTAAGAATGAGCCATGGAAAGATTGCAGAAGAACGGGATTTTATGGATAACCTGGAGTTTATGCAGCAGCTTGGTCTTATTCCAAGATAGGAGATGGTTTTATCGCATCAGGGCAATAAATAGGGTAATTATATGTTATAAGTGGTGCTGTAGTCTATAAAATCTGCGGCAGTATTAATGAAGAGCCCAGTTATAAAAGCCAGTGATCTTGGTAATGTGACGCTTGTAATCTCTCCTAAAAAAATCACCCGATTTTTAACACTTAGTATTGGCCTGCTTTTAATAGGTCATATTGGTGCGTTTATAGAAGATTATGTTCGGCATGCACACTCAACATTGGCAAAGAATATCATTAAATGGTTCGATTTTAATTTAGAGTATAATATCCCCACCTGGTTCTCAGTGATTATTCTGTTTTTGGCCGCATTATTACTGTTTGTAATTTATCTGCCTAAAAGACTTAACAGGAGCAAGGATGCTATCTATTGGATAGTACTTGCGTTTTTTTTTGTTTTCCTTTCAATAGATGAAAGTGTAGGCTTTCATGAAGAAATTGCAAAACTGCTGCGTCCGGAACTGGGCAACAATGCTTCCAGTTTTCTTTACTGGGCCTGGGTAATTCCGTACGGCATGTTTGTGATTAGTGCCGGCTTATTCTTCCTGCGTTTTGTGTTAGGCTTACCAATTAAAACAAGAAACCTTTTTATTCTCTCTAGTGCTATGTATATTTTAGGAGCATTAGGTCTTGAATTTGTGGAGGGATACCTCTATGTACATTATGGCCTTGATCATATTTATAACCGAATCCTCTACTGTTTAGAAGAGCTGCTTGAAATGGGCGGCGTAGTAGTATTCATTCATGCTTTGCTTTCTTACATGGAAGCAAATAAGATGAAACTCATCATCGCTCAAAAATAACATTGATTAGAATTAAATCAATCGAACAGCTTTCTTTTTAAAGAGGATGCATTGGTATTCTATAAACAC
>CAZDHQ010000469.1:328-4411 GCA_964505135.1 uncultured Ferruginibacter sp. | reverse complement strand
TTTACTTGGAATCAGAGAGGATAAAAGTGCCGGAACTCTTGAAGACGTCGGACTTGATGCTAAAAATTTCAACCTACTTAATAAGATTGACTTAAATTTAGTAACACAAAAATTTGAAAAACTCACTAAAGTTGGAGTAAGCATTGATCTACAATCATTTCAAAGTGGAACAAGAAAATTCTATTATTTGCTTGTTGAGAAGCAAAATCAGGTTTTGATTCCTCTTGCTGACTTCCCTGATTATAAAATCAAGAAAGGAGAAATTGTTTATAGAGCATCAGGCAAAAATGAAATTGCAAATACAACTACCCAAGATTTTAATCGCTTTCTCCAAATAAAAGCAAATGAGAAGAATAAAGAGTTTATGGAAATTTGGTCAAAGCTTTTACCTGAAATGTTCGACATAAACCCTCGTGAAGTGTTAATCATTAACCCTAACAGTAATAAAATTTACGGTTTCAATGGGAAGGAGAATATCCTCTCAAGTAGCGACATTGAAATTGACAAGTCTGACTCTGGAGTTTTTAATATTATACTTAATGCAATATCTGCGGGCGAAATCGGAAAAATATCAGATAGCGAAGGAAAACCTCTTTATAAAATTGTAGGTGAAGTAAAATCTTCTGCGCCAAGAGAACATATTTCACTATCAACCTTGCTTACCGAAGTCAGTAAGAAAATAAAATATAAACTTTCAAGCGTTCAACTGAAAGAAGTGATGCAGTATCTTGGTTGGGTTACAGATAAAAACTTTAAAGTAGAGAACCCTAATCCGAACCCTGTTGTAAAGAAGTATGATGGGTATATCTGGCTTGAGACATTTGATAAAATTAAAGATGTACATAAAATTGTATGTTCAGAGGTTGCAATTGATAAGATCGTTGAAACTGTAAATAATCAATCCTTACATAAAGAAATGTTTGGAAAAACTCTTTCTAAGAAATAATACATCGCCTAACATATAGGGCTTAAACGAAGTGCAGCGCAGCGGAGCTTTGATTTAAGCCTTTGTTGACTGAACTTTCGGTAGCCGGGCTATTTATTATGGAGTTTCAATAATTGGTTTATATTTTTAAGGGCCTGCTACCGGGGCAGTTGACGGCAGATTTAAGGGCAGGCGGTTGGTATGCCGGGCTGGCTGGCTACTTCATTACACTTCCGCTGCTGTTGTTGGTAACTAAGGAGGAAGCGTGATAGCTGGTTTTTTAACCGCAGGCAATAAGCTGCCTCTTTGATGCTGAACATCAAAAAAAATTAAGACGCTGTAATTTGTTGACGGCTTATATTAATGGCCCAGGCTGGCGGCCCGTTATTATCAAAGGATAATACTGCTCTCATTTTGCCTTTTTTGCAGCAGGGGCAATCTTCCGGATTAAAGTGTAGTTTTTCTTTTGCAATCGTTTTCCACTCCAGGTTTTGCGGCTTGATTATAATGCCCATTTGCAGTTGCTGCTGCCTGAATGACTTGCCGAAGCGGTTACTCAAAAAGCCATAGTGCCGTATTTTACGGAAGCCTTTGGGAAGTATATGGGTAACATTCCTCGTTTTGGTAACCTTCCCCGTTTTATTTAACGTACCGATAAATAACAAAGGAGCTCCGGTACATTTCATCCTGCTTTTTATTCAAACGGTACAGTTGATACGATAAGGCAAGGCGATAAGTACTTAAGATTACATTAAAATAAACAGCATGAAAACAGCAACAGTATTGCTAATGACAGCAATGGTATTTCTACTACAGGCTTGTGAAAAAGAAAAAGATGAACCTGCGGAAAATGAAACCCCGGTTAAGAAAGCATTATTACGTTCCATTGACTGGGATAATGGAACAAAAGCTGTAATGAATTATAATCCAGACAGCACCTTAAACAAGATTGTATATACACTGGGCAATACCACCAGTACTACTGTTTTTACATGGCAGCATAAACAACTGCAGCAGATGTTTGATGATCGCTCTATTTATGCCAATAATTATTATTACGATGGCGGCAATGTATCGCATTATATTAATCGGTTTAGAACGGGAACCTCGCCAACATCTTATAAAATGGAGTATACTTATGGGGCCAATGGTGCTGTTACTAACCTTAAATGGCTGGCTTCCAACGAGGCTGGAACAATAGTAAAATCAACCAGCACTTACCATTACAATGCTGCAGGAGAATTAACCAAAGTGGTTACGCTTAATGGCAATGCCGTGTATACGCATATAATAGAAGCATATAGTGACTCAGTTGATTTTGATCCCCTGGTTTTTATTGACCCAAGCCTCTCAGAGAATTACCCGCTTTTTAATTTACCCGTGCTAAGCAGGATGAACAAGTATCCTGCTAAAATTGTACGGAATGTAAAGTTGGGCAACGATGCAGCGTACACAGATAAAATAGATGAAAATATTTGCAGCATAGTTAATAAACGAATCAATAAAATGGTAACCACCATTACTATTCCCGGAATGCCACAATACCGTTCTGAAACGGCAGCGGTGTTTCGCTATTAGCTAGTGTGTCTCTTTGCAATAGCCCCGTACGCTGGCTAAAGGACGTCACCGCTATCGCTAATGTAGGTTCCATTGCCAAATACATCATCTTACAGAAATAAAACAGCGCAGAACATCATCCTGCGCTGTTTCAATGATCGCTAGTATGCTATTGCGCTGTTATCACACTCTTCGAAATTTTCCACTGCCCGTCCTGCTGCACCAGTGTATTGGTATAGCCGCCCTTCATGTCAATCGCTTGACCGGATTTAGTTTTACCGGAAAGGCTGAATGTACCTGTGCTGGTAACGGTGCCGTCTGCATTGGTAGTCATGTTGCCGGGCATAATGTGCAGCGTAGCATCGCTCTCTTTAAAACGGTCAGCATAAAAAGCAGCAATGGCATCAGCGCCATTTAGGGTAGTGCCATCAGGGTTCGTTCTCAAGGCGTCTTTTGTAAAGAGGGCACCGATCGCTTTATCATCTTTGTTGTTATAAGCCGCTTCGTATTTTGATACGAGGTTCTGCATGTCGTCATTATTAATGTTTTGTGCAAGCAGCGGTGCAGCAAATGCGGTGAACGCAAACGCCAGCAGCAATGAAAGTTGCATGGTCTTTTTCATTTTGTATAATTTTTATGCCTACTCTAATCAGTTTTCGGCTTCCCTGTTATTTGATTTTTTATGATGGAGCAATCATCATACAGCTTTAATGAAATGTGTTGGCAATCCGCAGCAGTTTGTTTCAATCATCAAACAGCCGGCCATACGCATGCAGCAGCCCACGCAGGGCGTTTATTGCACACAGTTCTACAGAATGGTTTAGTGGTAATAGTTGGCCGGATGCGCTAACCCGGTGCTTGCTTTACAGAGACAGATCAAAAGAAACAGGTGAGTTGTACAAGGTGAATTATAAGCGAACTTTTATCTATTACTATATTGTAGTTTAAACATAAACAAAGGTTGGCAAAAAAGCAAGTGTTATTTTTTGCAGGAAGGTTCGTATCAAAGGGCAGGCATTTTTTTAAAAGAAATCTTACTGTTAATGTCTATTACGGCTCCCGGTATATGGCCTAAGGAATGTTGTCACTTTTGCTATCTTTAATACATGCCTTTTTCGCTGCAAGTTCTTCCATCAAATGCAAATCGGTTTATTAAATAAAAAACTTCCCCACAGTTTGAATTTACATTGCCGTATGTGCTTGCGAAGGACATTATCGGTTTCCTAAATTACAGTATTAGCATTTTGAAAATTTCATTCCTTCTTTTTCTTCACTTATTTGATTTTTTCCGGCATTCATTGCTTTGTGGTTCCATAAAAAAACTTCTTCAGATAGTTTTGGCTTACAATCAAATGATTAATTAAATAGTATTAAAACAATGAACAGAGAATTAGTTTTTCTTAGAACATTTGCAGTGACTACTGCTTTTGGATTTATTTTTATCGCAGGTTCTGCTTTCAAAAAGAGCGGTAATCAAAAATTTGAAGAGCTTGATGTAGAAAGAATCAATATCGTAGAAAATGATGGTACTGTAAGGATGGTGATTACTAACAAAGGCCGTTTCCCCAACGGGCTTGATAAAATCAACGGCAGACCAACCA
>CAZDHQ010000469.1:0-318 GCA_964505135.1 uncultured Ferruginibacter sp. | reverse complement strand
GTAAAAAGCGTTCGGGGATGTTATTTTTTAACGAAGATGGTATTGAATGCGGAGGATTTATCTACGATGGACAGAAAAAGAACAACGGGCATAGTTCCGGGCTTTCATTAACCTATGACCAATACGACGGAGACCAGGTAATGCAATTGCTTACGCAGGATTACCAGGAGGGCGGAAAAAGATTTGTAAGCAGTGGTTTAACGTTTAATGACCGTCCGGCAAAAGAGTCACAGCTTAGCACAGCAGCTATTATGAAAGAACTGGATTCTATTGGCAAAAAGAATCCTGCAGCGGCAGAGGAAAGATACAAGGCTTATG
>CAZDHQ010000468.1:0-4417 GCA_964505135.1 uncultured Ferruginibacter sp. | reverse complement strand
AGAAGAAGGAAAATTTTTACCATGGGCCCTGCGTATTGCACATAACATGTGTGTAGACCACTTTAGAAAAGTAAAACGCAGTCCAAGCATCAAAACAAGTGATGACCGTGACATTTTTGAAGTATTGAATTTTAGTGAGCCAAGTGCAGAGCACAAAATGATGCAAAGTCAAAGCCATGAAAGAATTCGCCAGATGATTGATTTACTTCCGGAAGATCAAAGAGAAGTAATCATCCTGCGCCATTATGCAGAACTAAGCTTTAAAGAAATTGCTGAACTAACCAAGTGCAGCATCAATACAGCGCTGGGTCGTATGCGTTATGGTCTTATCAACATGCGTAAAATGATGGTAGAAAAACAAATTGCTCTATAAAACCTTAAACTAAAACTCTATTAAGAAAACTTTTACACTCACACTGTAATCCCTATAACATTTAACCCTCCATTTAACATGGAGGGTTTTTCTATTTTATTATTTCTTAGTTTCAAATGCCTGTAATCCACATTCAAGCCACTTTTTAAATTCCATCGGATCCGGCGTGTAAAATTTGGTTTTAGTTAATGCAATTTCATCTGCATTGATAATGGCATATTGTGGTTGCGAAGTGGCTCCAAAGTTTTCTGTTTGAAAAGTAGCCCACTTGTCTCCCACTGTTACAATCGATTTGTCTGTTCCACTATTTGTTTTCACTACTGTCTGCTCCGTTGCAGGCAACTTAGTTTTTTCATCCACATATAAAGAAACCACTATGAACTTACTACGCATGATACTATCCACTTCTCGATTGGTCCATACTTTTTCTTCCATACGACGACAATTCACACAGGCCCATCCGGTAAAATCAATCAACACAGGTTTGTGTTCTGCCCTTGCCTGTGCAAGTGCTTTTTCATATTCATTATGCAAAGGCTTTATGCCATCGGTGATTAACACATGATGACTATAGATACTGTAAGACAATGGTGGAGGAAAGCCACTCAGCAATCCAAGATTAGCATATTTACTGTTTGTAATTCCTGGAATCAAATACAATGTAGTGGCCCCAAACAAAGCGATGAAGAATATTCTAACGGATGAAAACTTTTTAACGGGGCTGCTATGTCCGATTTTTAATACCCCCAGCAGATATAACACAATCAGCAACCCAATGATCACCCAGGCAATCACAAATATTTCTCGTTTTAAAATGCCCCACTGCATTACGTTATCTGCATTCGCCAAAAATTTAACTGCCAATGCCAACTCTACAAAACCCAATACTACTTTCACGTCCGTCATCCAGCCACCAGATTTTGGCAAAGACTGTAACCAATTGGGAAACATAGCGAATAATGCAAATGGCAAGCCCAGCGCTACGCCAAAACCTGCAGCACCTATTGTAAGTGGCCATGGGCCTTCATCTGCAACATTGGCAAGCAGGGTGCCCAGTAGTGGCCCTGTACAGGAAAAAGATACAATGGCTAATGTGGAAGCCATAAAGAAAATGCCTGCAATATTTCCCAAACCAGATTTTGAATCCGCTTTATTGGCGATAGATGCAGGTAAAACAATTTCAAATAATCCAAAAAATGATAAAGCAAATACCACAAAAACTGCGAAGAAAATCAGGTTGAGCCAAACATTGGTGGAGATGTTATTAAATATCTCCGGGCTAATGGTTTTGCTTGCCACATGAAAAGGAATGGTAATAGCCACGTAAATTAAAAAGATAAACAAACCATATAGGCTGGCATTGGTAATTCCTTTTGAACGTGATTGCGATCTTTTAGTAAAAAAGGTAACGGTAACAGGAATCATTGGAAACACACAAGGAGTGACGAGGGCGATCAATCCACCCAAAAGCCCCAATAAAAATATGGTGATAAGGCTTTTATTCTTTGTATCGTTATCGCCACAGTTATTTACAGGATGTTTGATATCGATAGCAGGGCGTTTAGGATCAAAGCCGGTTGCTATCCCTCCTTCCAAAGCAGTATTGAACTCAAAAGGGATATCCTGGGCGAAATCTTCTCCTTTGTTATAAAAAACTGACAGCTTACCAAGCAACTGGGCAGGCACAACATTCTTAAACTGAACGATTGCTTTCCACTCTGCACCACCTTCATTTACCTGGATTGCTTTATTAAAAATTGTTGAATTGATTTGTTTACTATTGCCAGTAGTAAAACTTTCAATTATGATACTGCTGTCATTAAAACTTAACTCTGCTGAAGCTGTGCCATCAAGGTCCTGTGATGGTGAATAGAGCTGAATTCCCTGTGGTGCATTGGTGGTAAACAGCAGCTCATATTTTTTATCCGCAAGTTTTTTAGTAACAACTTTCCATGTAAAAACTGCTTTTGCACTTGAATCCTGGGCATAAGATGAAGCGCCAATAAAAGCAATAAGCACCAGGGTAAATATCCAATTCTTCATATCAATTATTGTTTACAAAAAACGAGTTCTTTGCAGAACCCGTTTTCAAAAGAAATCTATCTAAAATTATTGCAATGCAACACTGAAATCAATCTTTTTGGGTGGAAGACATTTTTTATCGTCACAGGTTTGATATTCAACACTACCTACGACGTTTGTTTTTGCATTTCCTTTTAATTTTACTTTTTGAACAAAGTCAACCTTGTTTGCGTACTGATTGGCGGAAATCTTCAATCGCTCATCTTTAAACAATTCCATCTTACCCACTTCAGCTATTTTTCCATCAAAAATCAGCAGGGGATTTTTATTAAAAAGAATCTGTGTAGGTTGATTGATTGCATCTGCAGGCTGCGTTTGAGAATACAAATGCCAGGTATTTTGTATAGTGGCGGTAAGATGTATTTCATATGTTTTATCTGCAATTTTTTTAGCTGTATAGGTCCATTTTACAGGATCAGGGGCTTGCGCATTTACAGCTACAAACGATACAGCAAAAGCAATAAGGAGTAATAATTTTTTCATCATTAGATAAAATAATTTGAAACAAAATTACATGTAAGACACCGCAAACACGGTAATGTAGATTACCGATTAGGCTTTTAACATTAGTTTAGCTGAAACAGGTGCTGAAACACTTTTTTCCCATCCTGGTTTTCCAGCGCCTCACTGCATGCCCTTTCAGGATGCGGCATCATACCAAATACGTTTCTTTCTTTATTACAGATGCCCGCAATATTATGTACCGCTCCGTTAGGATTGCTGACACTGTTAACCGCTCCTTTTTCATCGCAATAGCGATAAATAATCTGGCGGTGCATTTCAAGTTCCTTCAGTGTTTTCTCATCAGCAAAATAGCGTCCCTCACCATGTGCTACCGGTATTTTCCATGGGCCCCCACCTTCACATCCTTCGGTAGTAGCTTCCTTTATAAAAACGTTTTTACAAACAAACTGTTGTTTTTCATTCCGCAATAAAACGCCGGGTAGTAAGCCGCTCTCACATAAAATCTGGAAGCCATTACAGATACCAAGCACTTTTCCCCCTTTATTGGCAAACTCAATTACACTCTGCATCATCGGACTAAACCGGGCAATTGCTCCACAGCGCAGGTAATCACCATAACTAAAGCCACCTGGCAGTACAATGCAGTCATCAGTAGTAAACATGCTAATATCTTTATCCTTATGCCACAGTTCTATTACTTCCTGCTTCATATCATCTCTCAATGCTTCAATGATATCCCTGTCACAATTACTACCGGGGAAAACAACTACGCCAAATTTCATGTATCGATATTTTAATTATTAAACTTAGAAGCTGCAAAAATACGGCTACCCTCTGAATTTATGTGAAAAGTAACTGAACGCAATTACAAATGCCAGCATTAAGAAATGCATAAATTTTGGAAACCAGTCTCTTTCAGGATAAAACAAGGCACAAGCCACAAAAGTAGACAGGGGAACAGCACACATGATCCAATACGAAAAGCTGCTGCTTTCATTGATAAAAGGTATGCTTACCGCCACTAAAAAATAGAGAAAAACCAGGTTCCAGCTCTTTCTTGTTTGTACCAACTGACGCAAAAAATTAAGCCTGATAAAAAACAAACCCACTGCAGACACGAACAATACAATAATAATAGCCGCCAATGCCCAGCCCGACTCTTTAAAATGCGGCAGACTAAAGGAGATGCCCGGAAATTTATATCCCTTCCATTTATCAGTTAGAAAAAGATAAGACAACAAAAAATAATAGGGAGCAATAATACCTAGCAGTGAAGCCAACCACTCGGTTAGAGCAAAAGGCCTGATAAGCACCAATCCGAAAATAATCAATACAGCAAAAGCAATAGAAGGGAAATAAAAGAAGGTACATAAACCAACTACGATTCCAATATTAAACAGATCACCGGTAGCATATTTACTGGTACTAATACTACTCATTTTTGACCATACCCAAATTACCAGGGAGGTTACAAAAAGCGGCGCTGATAAAACATTC
>CAZDHQ010000467.1:0-4420 GCA_964505135.1 uncultured Ferruginibacter sp. | reverse complement strand
CTGTGGAAACACTCGTTTCTGTTACCTATATCTGTACTGATAAAACCGGTACACTCACAAAAAATAAGATGCAGGTAGAACAATTGTTTGTAAATGGTCATTTGTATCAAAGACATGAAATTTCCGGTGTAAAGGATGAGCAGGAGATAGCGTTACTACTTCATGCATTTGCATTAAATAACGATGCATGCATACAGGGCGAACAAGAGCTTACAGGAGACAGCACTGAAATTGCACTTATGGAAGTTGCCATGGAAGAAAACATTAGTGCAGATGGCAGCCCAAGACTTGATGAGATAACTTTTGATGCCGAAAGAAAACTCATGACTACATTTCATTTGTATCATGGCAAAATTATTTCATTCACAAAGGGAGCTCCCGACTTGTTGCTTGAAAGATGCGAACACATGGATGGACCAATGATTTTAAAACAGGTGAATCGCATGGCTGCTAAAGGGTATCGTGTTTTAGGTTTTGCTTATCGCTATTGGGATACTTTACCATCAAATCCTCAAAGCAACAACCATGAAAAAAATCTGCGCTTTCTTGGCTTGGCAGCAATGGCGGATATTCCAAGAGAAGAAGCTGCTGCTGCAGTGCAGCAGTGTTTAAGAGCCGGAATTGTGCCTGTATTGATAACCGGGGATTATTTGCTTACAGCAAAGGCAATTGCCCTGCAGTTGGGTATTCTAAAAAGCGAATCGGATAAAGTTATTAATGGACCTGAACTGGCACAGCTTAGCGATGATGATTTATTATCTCAAGTTGAAAACATTAAAGTATACGCACGTGTTTCTCCTGAACAGAAGTTGCGTATTATAAAAGCACTTCAAAAAAAAGGGCACTGTGTTGCGATGACCGGCGATGGCGTAAATGATGCGCCTTCATTAAAGCGGGCCAACATCGGCATTGCTATGGGCGTCACTGGTACAGATGTGGCAAAAGAAGCATCTCACATGATTTTGCTGGACGACAACTTCTCAACAATAGTAAAAGCGATCAGGGAAGGAAGGAGAGTGTATGATAACATACGGAAGTTTATCAAATACCTGATGACAACTAATTCCGGCGAATTGTGGACGCTGCTGCTGGGGCCGGTTATAGGCTTGCCGGTTGCACTTTTGCCAATACATATTCTATGGATCAATTTAGTTTCTGATGGCTTGCCGGCTGTGGCACTTTCATTTGAAAAAGCAGAAAAAGATATTATGCTGAGAAACCCCCGCCCTGTATCTGAAAGCATCTTTGCCAACGGAATGGGATTGCATATTATTTGGGTGGGATTGTTAATGGCGGCGGTGTCCTTGTTTGTTCAGGCCTGGTCGCTATCATCCGGTTCTCATTGGCAAACTATCGTGTTTAATGTTATATGCCTTAGCCAAATGGGGCATTTACTAGCCATTCGTTCTGAAAAAAAATCGTTGTTTTCAATCGGTCTTTTTTCCAATAAATATTTACTTACAGCTGTATGTGTGGTGCTGGGTTTGCAAATTGCGGTAACATACATTCCAGTTTTGCAACCTATATTTAAAACACAATCGTTACCATTAACTGATTTTCTCATCGTAGGGGCAGCTTCATCTCTCCTGTTTATAGCTGTTGAAATTGAAAAGACGATTTTAAGAGCACATGAAGCAAGAGCATAGAGCAAACGGCTCAGGAGAATACTCTAATCATTTTGCGAATATGAGAATTACCGTATTTTAGTAATGGAGATATTGATAAAGGTCATATAGATCGTTGCCAATCTTCATTGTTTATTTATGGGTTCATTTACACATTTGTGAAACTGTAGTATGTACAAATCACCAGCTATACAAAGCTTTTTAAATGAAACCGGGGATATAGCCCGTTTTACAGGGCGTTTTTTTAGACAATGCTGGAGACCGCCTTTTGAAATTACCGAGTTTGTACGTCAGTGTTTTGTGATTGGATATCAATCTTTATCATTGGTGGGGTTAACCGCCTTTATTATGGGCCTGGTATTAACCATGCAATTGCGTCCATCAATGGTTGACTACGGTGTAGAATATGAATTGCCGGCAATTGTAGGAATTGCCATTGTAAGGGAAATAGGCCCTGTAATAACAGCCTTAATTTTTGCCGGAAAAATAGGAAGCAGCATCGGTGCTGAACTTGGCTCCATGAAGGTGACTGAGCAAATAGATGCCATGGAAGTGAGTGGCACCAATCCCTTTAAGTATTTAGTGGTAACCCGTGTGCTGGCAGCTACATGTATGCTGCCTGTTTTAGTAATGTTAGGCGATGCAATCTCTTTATATGGTTCTTATTTGGGCGTAAATATCCGGGGCAATACCAGTTTTATACTCTTCTGGAACCAGGTATTTGATAACCTTGTATTTGCAGATGTTATACCCGCTTTTATTAAAAGTTTCTTTTTTGGTTTTGCTGTTGGTATAATCGGTTGCTACAAAGGTTACAATAGCAGTAAAGGAACTGAAGGTGTTGGGCGGTCAGCTAATTCAGCAGTTGTGGTATCATCGGTTTTGATATTTATCCTGGACCTCATTGCCGTTCAAATCACTGATGTGCTGGATCTTTTCTAACACTGTGTTTTGATAGGGTTAAAAATAATGCATGCTTTAAACAAGCCTTTGATGAATTCACAAACTGAAAATATATTGATAACAAACACTTCGTTACCACCTAAAGCATCACCAGAAAAAATTGTTTCGGTACAACATCTTTATAAATCTTTTGGGAAAAACAATGTGCTTATTGATTTTAGTCTTGAAGTGGTAAGAGGTGAAAGTGTGGTAGTGTTGGGCAAATCAGGTTCCGGCAAATCCGTGTTAATTAAGTGTATCATAGGATTATTAAAACCGGATAAAGGTGCTATAACACTGTTTGGTAAAAATATTTTGACAATGGATGAACGTACACTTGATAATATGCGAATGAAAATTGGTTTTCTTTTTCAAAGCAATGCCCTGTACGATTCTATGACGGTGAGAGAAAATTTAGAATTTCCTTTAAGGCGGCACCGCATCAGTTTAACGCCTAAGGAAGTAGAGCAGATGGTAACAGAATCACTTGAAGATGTTGGTTTGAGCCACACAATTGATATGATGCCTGCAGAACTTTCCGGGGGTATGAGAAAGCGTATTGCACTGGCACGTACGCTTATTTTGAAACCCGAAATTATTCTTTACGATGAGCCAACTACAGGCCTTGACCCGATAACCGGGAAAGAGATCATTACGCTGATGAGAACAGTACAGCAAAAGTATGCCACTACATCTATCATTATATCGCATGACCTGAACTGTGTTAAACTGGCGGCTACCCGTGTAGTAATTTTGATTGATGGAGCCTGTTATACAAGCGATAGTTTTAATAATCTTAAGCAAAGTACTGATTCCAAAGTGAAGCAGTTTTTTGAAGGAGGTGAGTCATGAGCAAAAAAATATTTAGCAATACACAGTTAGGGATTTTTGTTGGCGGGGGACTTTTTTTTCTCATCCTTTTATTGTACATGATTAGAAAAAACCGTAGTATGTTTGGCTCTAACTATATCCTGAAAGCAAGGTTTGAAAACGTGAATGGACTTGTGGTAGGAAATAATGTGCGGTATGCCGGTATTGAGGCTGGCACTGTAAAAAATATCCACCTGCTTAATGATACCCTCATTGAAGTAACGATGTTTATTAATAAGTCCATGGAAAGTATCATTCATTCAAATGCAGTGGCTTCAATAGGTACAGAAGGCTTTGTTGGAAACAAGGTGATTAATATTGTTCCATCAAAACAACCTGCTCCATTGGCAAAAGAAGGTGATGTATTGGCATCTAAAAAAAATATTGATACAGATGAAATATTGCAAAATCTTTCAGCAACCACCAATGACGTAAGCAAGATAGCTAGTGAATTGAAGACTTCTGTTTCACGTTTTAGCAACGATAATAATTTTTGGAAACTGCTCAGTGATCCCGCTATTCCGGGTGATATTAAAGCAGCTATATCAAAAATACGTTTAACTGCTACCAGGGCAAGCCAGGCAGTTAGCAACATTAATATCATTGCAGAAGATTTAAAAAATGGTAAAGGATCAGCAGGCCGTATTTTAAGAGATTCAACACTTGCCCAGCATTTAAACGAAGCTGTATTAAAGATCAATAAGGTTGGAAGCGAAGTGGATACACTTGCATTGCAAATAAATCTTATCGTTAACAAAATTCACAGTGATGTTGATAGTGGCAACGGCCTGGTGAATGCGCTGCTTAGAGATTCTTTTATTGTTGAAAAAATAAATGCAAGCTTAAGTAATATCCAAAAAGGAACTGATAATTTTAACCAGAACATGGAAGCGCTAAAACATAATTTTTTATTCAAAGGCTATTTCAGGAAACTGGAAAAGCAGCAAAAAAAGCAAATGAAATAAGGCTATTGTATGAAGCGT
>CAZDHQ010000466.1:0-4425 GCA_964505135.1 uncultured Ferruginibacter sp. | reverse complement strand
TGTTAGGGTCATAGGCATAAAAGTCTTTCAATTTATCGGCACCATCATATCCTGTACCTACATAACCTTTTCCTGCTGCGGTAAAGGATGCTGCTGAACTTCTGGCAGCTCCTGGTATATCTGCTTTTTGCGTCCAGGTACCGGTTGATACATCAAAAGACCACAGATCGTTTAGCCTGTTGGTTCCATCAAACCCACTGCCTACGTAGGCAATATCATTTATTGTGAAAGTGATGGCTTCTGTTCTAGCTACACCTTCAAAGTCGGAGCCCCTCATCCAATCGCCGTAAACGGTGGTGCTGGAGCTGTCTGATTTAGAGCATCCGGAAAAGAAAAGTAAAATGGTGGCTCCGGTCACCAGGGATTTGCAAATTGATGTGTTGAGTGTTTTTTTATTCATTGGTTTAGTTATTGTTTCAGTAATCAATTTTGTTTTGAAACTGCAGGGATTTTAGTGAAAGAGATAACTGGCGCATACAGGTAACAGTTAGTAAAAAATCAGAGCAGTTCATCTGTTAGCTTTTATTACTGCAAAGATTTTTTACGTTGCTAAAAGAGCTTTGTTAAAACGACTGAAGCGGACAAAATTTGGAATGAATCAAACAAAAATGAGTATTGGAAAATCAGTTTTTTAACCAGCTTAAAAAATCAGGAACCTTGGCCTTGGCAATAGTAAGATCAAAAGAGCCCTCAATGTTTAGTTTTACAAAAAGCTTTCGGGCATTGTATTGCAGCACTTCGGTAACGGCGGCCCTGTTAATCAGAAACTGGCGATTGGCACGGTAAAATTTTTCTCCACATAGTTCTTCCAGTTCCTCCAGTGTATAGCTTATCAGGTAATCCTGGTTGTCTTTTGTGATCAGTTTAGAAGCTTTGTGGTCTACAGAGAACAATGCAATGTCTGTAATCTTGATGGGGATGATTTTATCTTTCCAGTTTACTAAAATAGACGATGGCCGGCTGGATGTATTGAAGAAAGAAACACTGCTATTAGACACAGAAGTGGCGGGAGAAAGATTGTATTGTATGTTTTTTCTGAGTGCGTGGAATCGGTCTACTGCATCTTTCACTGACTTTTTGGTGAATGGTTTTAGCACGTATCCTACGCCGTTATTACTGAAGGCATCAAGTGCGTAATCATTAAAAGCAGTACAAAATATAACCGGTGTACTGGTGTCAATCATTTTGAAGATATCAAAGCTTTGGCCATCACCCAACTGTATATCACAAAATAGCAGTTCCGGTGCTGAGTGATGTTGAAAATATTCAACGGCTTCTTTTACCGAAGATAGAATTTTAGGGACCGTGATGCCGTAGGGCAATTGTAGTAAGATTGTTGCTAAATCCTCTGCTGTTAATTGTTCATCTTCAATTATAACTACCTGCATCTTTTAAAATTTTAATAGTTACGCAAAAAAAATTTTCCGTTTTTTCAATCTTAATATCTTCTTCATTCAGCATGCGGTATCGTTCGGAAAGATTGGTAAGCCCAAGACCATTTTTTGTTAGAATGATTGTTTTGGGTTGAAGATTATTTTTTACAGTAATGTGCCGTTCGTCAGTGCCAACGGAAATGTCTATATAAAGTGGCTGTTCTTTTGTAAGGATGTTATGCTTAATGGCATTTTCTGCTAACAACTGTAAAGAGAATATAGGCAATTTGCCAGTCGATTGTTTATTGTTGTCAATTGAAATAGAAAAGAATAAAGCATTATTAAATCTTACCCGCTGCATATTGAGGTAGTTTGTACATAGTTCAACTTCTTCCTGTAAAGAAACCAATGCCTGATCGCCATTATTGGTTGAAAAGCGTAACAGCTCTGATAGTTGCTCCAGGTAATGCGCTGCTTCGTCAGGTGATCTGCGTATTAATGAGCGCAGGGTAGAAAGTGAGTTAAATAAAAAATGGGGATGTAACTGTTGTCTTAACTGATTATTTCTTGCTTCAAGATTTGCTAATTTAAGTTGTTCGTTTTCTGAAGCTACTTTGTCCTTACTCTTCTTTAAAATCATCAGCTCTATCAAAATAAAAATGATGGTGTTTATTGAAAGAAACTGCATAAGCGGCAGCAGTGAATGATGATGATGTCGATGGATTGGTTCAGGCATCTGCATTCGCTTCCATGAAGGGGGAGGCAGTGGTGGCAACAGATGAAAAGTAATGAAAACCGTAAGTCCGCCAATTAAAGTACTTACCAAAAACCTGGTAGCATTGTTTTGAAGCCTGGGATAATTGCGGCTCATCCAAACCAGCAATATATTTATAGTCCAGAAAAATAAAGTGAAGACAGTGATGAATATAAAAATATTGCTGGTTCGCTGCCATTCAAATTCTTTTAATGCAAAACCTGGTATGGCACCAAACAAGCCAAAGAAAGGGCTGGTGATAAATGCGTAACGGAATAGTTTTTTTATGGAATAGGTTTCGGGCATCAAACAAAATTAGCCCGGTACTTAGTTAATGAATTGTTGTGTAGATGAAATGGCTTTTTATCCAGACGAAATCCACGCTGCATGATGATTGTACAATGTTATGTTAAAATTAAAATGGATAGCCAATAGCAAGGTTGTAGACAATATTTTCTCTTCTCCATTCTTTGCTGCCAAAATTAATTTGATCAAATACCCATGCTGGACCGCCAGGCAGATAGGGTTTACGAACTGGTATTGCAACATCCAATCTTACTATAATAAATTTTATATCTACTCTTAAACCAACACCCGTTCCCACTGCAAACTTCTTTAGAAAATCACTGGTGAATTTAGAGCCTGGTCTTGCAGAATCTGTTTTCATAGTATAGATATTTCCTGCGTCTACAAATAGTGCTCCACGTAAAAAGGAATTTAATTTAAAGCGCAACTCTGTATTCATCTCAATTTTTACATCACCCGGTTGATCTGGCAGGTAAGTTTTTTTCAGTGTTGGATTGCCGGCATAATAAGTTCCTGGCCCAAGACTTCTTGCTCTATAGGCCCTGATGCTGTTGGTGCCGCCGATAAAGAACTGTTTAATAAACGGCATTGTATAGCTATTGCCATAGCCATAGCCTGCACCAACAATGATCCTGCTGGCGAGCTGGTTTACTATTTCTTTATCTCTTCTGCCCAGAGCCAAATAATGCCTGAACTCTGCTTCACCACGAACGTATTGTGAAAATGCAGTATTAAATATTTTCTTTTCTTTTCTCTGGGCAGCATCGGCACCTGTAAGCAATCCTGCAATATTTCCTGATACATCAACATTGCCGTTGAAGTAGTAATTATTTCTTTTCCTGTTGGGTTTGCCCTGCGAATTATAGTTGTAATTATAAGTTGATCCAAGGATAAATTGTTTTTCTATACTTCTTGCCAATGTAACATTGGTATCAAGCGCTAATTGAAAGGTTGGTGTAATTGCCGATGGCATTACGTAATTGATGGATATTGTATTGAACTGGTGCTCTGTATTGATAGAAGTATTCCACACCCAGCCGTAGCTTGTTTTGAAAGAGTTCAAAGTGTATTGATCTGTTCTTCTAAAATATTCATAACCTAAATTGATTTTTGTGTGTGGCACAAAGTCGCTGTTGATACCAAATGAAATTGGCCCAACAATTCTTGGTATTAATAAATCAATATTGCTTCCAAAACGTGTGGTGGCTATGTTTTGCTGGCCGGATATCTGTGTTTCCAAGCCGCCAAATACACTAAAGATTAATTGCTCTGCACTTTTAAACGTGTTTTTATTTTTGAAAGTGAGTGTAAGATCAGTGCCGGTAGTATTATTTGATTTTGTGAGTGCAGATATTTGCGCTCTTGCTGAATACCTGGTGGCTGGAGATAAATAATAAAAGGCATTAAGCTTTCCTTCTGCAGTGTCAGATGATTCAAACCTGGCTTTTACAAATTTATATACACCAAGACTTACCAACCTGTTGAGTGAAAGATTGTGATCATTCCTGCTATACAAATCTCCCGGATGAAAGCGCAGGTTGTAATTAAACATTCTTGTCTTGAATTTTTTTTCCGGATCAACAATGTATACACTGTCATACAAGATTGCCTTCTCTTTTGAAAAATTGGTATCCGTATTAATATTATAAGCAGCATAGATCACCACATCACCAATTCGGTATGGCTTGCGGGCTTCGGGTGGGGCTTCAGGCTTCACTGTCATGTACAGGTTTACTTTATGCTGACCAGAAGTGCTGTCTGCTTTTACCAGCAAATAATTTTCGCTGAAATAAAAATAGCCACGATTTTTTAAGCGGCTGTCAATGCGGATTCGTTCACCTTTTATTACATCCAGGTCATAAGGATTTCCTTTTTTTAATAGAGATTGCCGGGATGTTGTTGCAATTGCTTTGCTCAATGCACTGCTGTCATTTGGAAAAAATATAGAGTCGATTGTGTAAAGCAGTGCAGGCTTTACAGTAAACAACCCCT
>CAZDHQ010000465.1:528-4432 GCA_964505135.1 uncultured Ferruginibacter sp. | reverse complement strand
ATTTAGCAACCTGTTCTTTAGTCGTAAGAAAATGAAACGTTGCTCTGTCGTGCCAAACATCATAGGTTGTGTCTGGCTGAAACTCTGTGATGTCGCTCACAATCCAATGAACTTTATCGGCTTTGTCTCCTAAGCGTTGTCTTGTTTTTTCAAGCGCTTTCGCTGAAATGTCAAGTACGGTAATATTCTCAAAACCTTCGTCCACAAGAAAATCAACAAGTCTGCTGTCACCACCACCAACGTCAATGAGTTTTGCACTCTTTGGCAACCCAAATGAATGGATAAAATCTAAAGAGGTCTTTGGAACATTTTGTGTCCAACTTACCTGGTCGGGATTTTTAGTTTCGTAAACTGTCTCCCAATGTTTCTTTGTTGTCTCCACACTATAAAGGTCTTAAATTTATTTGAACAAATTTAAACGACTACTCAAATAGAATTGTACATATCAAGTCTTATTACTGCCTTCAACCTTAGTAGAAAACATACACCTGAATGTACCGACCTTATTAAAAACTGTACCTGCTAAAATGGGATACCCATTTCAAAAACCAATGATATCAAAATGTTGATGAACCAATCAAATAAAAACCTCTGTTCTCCCACCCTACCGGCAAACCTTTTTTCCTTGCATCACCGCTTCTTCAGCGACAAAATATACTGCACCATCACCGCTGCATCTTCGGGTGATAAGTTAGGATGCGGAGCCATCACCGATTGTCCCCAGGAGCCGGAGCCACCGGTAATAACACGGTGTGCCAAAGCCCGGATATAAAATTTGTTTACCGGGTATCGTTCTGCTATTTGTGTAAACGCCGGGCCCTTGGTTCTTTCTCCAATGGCATGGCAGTCTTTGCAGTCGGAATAAGCAATCAACACCTGGCCACGCTGGGCTACTGCCTGGGGTATACTATCGCTTGGGCCTTCAATTTTTTTGATGTAGTCTGTTTTTGGATGCGGAGCTTCTTTAGGCCTGCCATTGCAGCTGCACAATGAGCCGTTAATAGTGATGACGAAAACAATGAGTCCTGTTATGGTAGATATCTTTTTAAAATATAGTGCCATCCTACAGCACGAATTAAATGAAGACTGGTTTCTCACAAAGTAACAACGATTACAGCGAAACAACGGCTTTTTGTTTGCCTGCCATCTGACAGATCTTACAAACTAACAACACTGCTTCGTTGTCTCTTTGTTTTCTTTGTTCCGTTGTGTGAAACAACAGTTGCTATTTGTCCGCCATCTAACAAACCCTACAAAATACAACACGGCTTCGTTGTCTCTTTGCTTTATTTGTTCCGTTGTGTGAAACAACAGTTGCTATTTATCCGTCATCCAACAAATTTTACAAAATACAACTCTGCTTCGTTGTTTCTTTGTCTCCTTTGTCTCTTTGTGTGAAACCCCCTATTGCACCACAAAATGATACCGCCTGTTTAATTTGATATACGGCTTATACCATCGCTTCATCAAAAAGCCTACTCCCACCAAACCAGCAGCCACAGCCAGCCTCCCGTCTTTTAACACTGCTTCATTTTTAATGATCCCATTGGCCACATGCAGCCCCATATAACCAAGCCCCAATGCTCTAAACAACCAGCCACTTTTTACCCAGTACCAATGCACATGCCCGCCGGCGCCATTGTATCCCCAGCCCCGGCCATTGTAATCAATTAAGTAGCCTTTTTTAGGCACTGCATACATATCAGCAAAAGCATATTTTTCTGTAAGCAGGTGAATGGTATCACTGCCCATGGTATGATAGGTCACTATCTCCGGGCTAATGATCACCGAGTCTTTAGTAACATCTACCATACGCCCTTTTACCCAGCGCTCACTCTTTAACTGGAAAGCGATAAAGCTGCCTTTAAAGTAGCGCTCCAGGGTTTTATGCCCCCGTTTAAAGAGCAGCATATTTTGTTGGGAGGAAGCAGGCAGGCAAAGGGATAGCAATAAGGCAATAACAGTTAGGCGGTAATACATGGCATGAAAATAAAATGCAGTAATGTAACAGGCAACGAATGCTGTGTTAAGGTTTTGGGAAAGTGATGAATACTAAAGTAGTAATCATTAAAAACAAAGCTTACTATTGCGGTTAAATAATTCGTATGCTGTACAAGGTACTTACGGTAGCTGGGTTAGCTACTTTTGAAATTTATGCCGCCATCCCTGCAGGTTTTGCTTTTGGTCTATCTCCGTGGGTTATATTTTTTGCCGCACTTGCAGGTGGTATTGCTGGTGTTTATGTAGCCGCTTTCTTAGGCGAAAGAATAGAAAAATTTGTTGCCCGATTCCGCAAACCTAAAACAGTAATGAAAGAAAAGAAACCCAACCTGGCGCATAAGCTATGGACAAAGTATGGTATTGTTGGACTGGGGGTGTTGGGCACATTTACCGTAGGTGCACCGGTGAGTATTGCCGTGGGGGTAGGGTTCAATGTGAACATGCATAAGCTGGCCACCTGGTGCTGCGTGGGTGTGCTGGCCCGCTGTATTATTTTTACTACGATTGGTTTTTTTGGAGCGAAGTTATTTTGATTGCGAAGAAAATTGCCTTGCCGGCAAATACGTTTAGCCGGGAAGACTGGGAGACGGGAAGAGGAAAATCATTGCATGATTATCCTATGCACCAGCTATTGAAGCTACATTTTATCAACCTTATCTTTTGCCTTCAACCCTAGTAGAAACCAATCAAATAAAATAGTTAACCTTATTACCTTATCGTAAGCCATCTCCATAACAACGATAAGCTTAAAATAAATTCTCCTTCTGCTTCCTTACCGCCTTTACGCCTTACCGGCAAAATAATCTTAGCCGGGGAGACGGGAAGAGGGAAATCATTGCATGATTATCCTATGCACCAACTATTGATGCTGCATTTCATCAACCTTATCTTTTGCCTTTAACCTTAGTAGAAACCAACCAAATAAAACAGCCAACCTTATTACCTTATTTTCATCAAACCGGCGTAATAACCTAATAAGCAGGAAATAAATATTCATCCTGCTTCCTTACCGCCTTTGCGCCTTACCGGCAAATTACTTCTGCCGCTCCTCACTCGCAAACTTTTAAAAGCAACTGCAGGTCTGCTTCCTTATTAAAATTGATTTTATTTGCTTTGATCGCACTATCAATCATCTCCTTCTTTCCGGGGAAGAGTTTTATAAAAGCCGCTTTACCTGCCTTTATTCTTTCACCGCCGGAGCCCTGCAGGTAATAGGTGGTGGTGCGTAATATTTCTATGTCTTCGTTTACCAGCAGGCGCCGGTCGCCGGTACGGGTAACGAGTGCCTCAAAAGCATCTATGCCAGCACCATTGTGCTGCTGCACGCCAAAGGCGCCCACCTTTACCGGGTTAAAGTCTGCCTTCCGGTATACCAGCAATTGTACAGGCGCAGCGCTATTGACAGCCTCGAAATAGCCATCATCCCCATAGAAAAAATAAACACTGTCAAATGCCGCCCTGTTTACCTCTTTTGGCCTGGCAAGGTTTAGCGTATCACCTTTTCCATCAATAAACTGCAGCTGGCAGGTAAGCAGGTTAAAGTTCATTTTAGAAACCAGTTTGCCCTGGGGCAGTGTAACCGTAGCATCCTTAAAAGACGGGAACAGGTAATAAGAAATAGCAGACAGGTCATCTCCTGCTTTCAACACTTTTTTATCGTAGGATTGTGCATTGGCCGCAGCACTCATAGCTACGGTAAATAGAATAACCAGCCAGTTAGTTTTCATCATTGTTGATTTTGTTAAGTGATATCAAGATAGGATTTATTTTTTTCCCGGCGGCGAAAATGCACAGGGGTTAACAAACAAAGAATAATCCTGTAACTATTTTTTTGGCCGACCGATAAAAGGCATCTTTCTTGTTGGTACATTTATAACCAAACACGTCTACCATGAACTACTAC
>CAZDHQ010000465.1:0-518 GCA_964505135.1 uncultured Ferruginibacter sp. | reverse complement strand
ATGCTGCATTGCTGCAATTAATTTTTCACCTGCACAGGCTCCTGCCGACCTCGTTAACATCCTGCAATCAAATTATCCTGCAGGTACTGCCAGCAAAGACGAATGGGTCTTTTATAAAGACAGTGCCCATTTTGAAAAGCTTCACTACCCGCTTGTAACACAATACCTGCCCAACTATGCGTTATACAGCGCTTACCTCCATTACAAGCGCCGGCCCGATTGGGAAAACAGGTGGGTGATTTTCTATGACAGTACCAATAAGGATTATATATTCCAGCCATCACTAACAATGAGTGAGCTTAACCCCAAGCTGCAATCTATCTTGCAACACCTGCAGTTCAGCGATAGTACAGCCTTGCGAAATTTTATCAATGCCTTTCACTCCCTGCGGCAACTTGATTCCAAATGTAAATTCATTCAAACAGCGGCATCTGATACATTGCTTACCTATGATGTGGTTTGGTTTGATGACCAGGATTATATTACCAGGCCCTACCATGACAGCAAACAAACGCAAT
>CAZDHQ010000464.1:0-4434 GCA_964505135.1 uncultured Ferruginibacter sp. | reverse complement strand
TAAGCCCCAGAGGGGCGGCATTTTGGTAGAAAAAGCGACAAAGGGTTTACCAGAGCCCCAGCGGGGCGACATTTTTTCTTGTAATTTGATAAAACGTTTTAAGAGAGCAGCAGCAGGTAATAGCCCTAACCCTGATTTAAAATAATTTTTCATGCAAAGAAAATGTCGGCCCTACAGGCCTCTGATACATTCAGGAGCATTCTCCTCTAACAAAATGCAGGCCCGATGGGCCTTTATCCTTGAAAGCCTGATGCACCTCAATACGCCTGCCTCCTCGATGGATCTATGTCTTCAACGTTTATTGCCTTCAAGGCTTTGAAAAAAAATATCGCTTCGATGGTCGTGAATTTTTTGCTTACAATAAAAAATATCTACATCAGTCCTTCACCAAAAAATCATAATCACCCGAACCAACTGCATACACCGCATATCCGTTTTCATTTTTTAAAAACCGGATCTCCTTATTGGATGAAATACTTTGCTCACTTTCACTGATGGTTGATTTTTCATTGGCCGGAATCCAAACGGTTGCTGTAGTATTAACAGGGATAGAAACTTTCATTTCAAAACCACTACTGGTTTTATTCCATGCAGACTTGATAACGCCATGCATAGAACGATAAGAGCCTTGTGCAAACGACAACTCTTTTGTATATGGCTTAATAACAATCTGTTTAAATCCTGGTGCTGCGGACTTTATACCTAACAATGTCTTATAAAACCATTCGTCCACCGAACCAAACATCGGGTGATTGTAAGATGCAAACTCCGGCTTGGTCCATTGTTCCCATAAGGTGGTGGCACCATTGGCCAGCATATAACCCCAGCCGGGGAAATCTTTTTGATTCACTAATGTGTAAGCCAAATCATCCTTGTTAAAATCACTCAACACATCAAACACCATCATGGTACTGAAAATTCCGGTAGCCAGATGCATGCGATGTCGCTCAAATTCTTTCATCAACACATCAAATGCTTTTTCCCTGTCCGGAGCTATATGATACCACAAGGAAAATATTTGTGTTGCCTGGGTAGCATTGTCGAACCTGCCGGTATTCCTTACCAAATATTTTTCGATGATGCGTTCCTTTGTATCATTGGCTAATTTTTCATATTTTTTTACTTCATCCTGTTTGCCGAGTATTGTTGCAAACTCTGCTCCTAATTGTAAATGATGATAATAAAAACAGGAAGCAGAAAAGGCATCAGCTTTGGTATCACCTGCTTCATGATCACCAATATCCCAATAGTACAATCCTTCTATTGCTTTGGCTTGTAAAAAATTTAATTGCTTTTTAAAGGCTGGGTAATATTGCTCAATGATTCTTTTATCTGCATATTGATCATACAATTTTTTCTGTACATAAGCAAAGCCCAGCTGCCAACCCAGTGGACCAGAGCTATCGCCATAGCCACGATCTTCAATACCTGTAGATGGCGCTATTTCTGTAATGCCACCTTCAGGCCGCTGATCATTGGCAAAATCATGTACAGATTTAGAATAAAAATTAGCCATGTTATAATTATAACAAAATGCACCCGCAGTAGCTACAATATCGGCGCCGTAGCCCATCTTCTCTCTTGCAGGGCAATCAGACTGCACACTAAATACATTGCTCAAAAATGTCCATTGAATTACATTATGCAGCTGATTAAAAAAATCATTGGAGCAGGCAAATGTTCCATCCTGCTCAACATCACTGTTCAGTCTCAATCCTTCAATATCATTCAGTGTAGGTTTGTCGGGCCAGCCTGTTATCTCAACATAACGGAAACCATGAAACGAAAAACGGGAATGCCACTCCTCTGTTCCTTTGCCTTTTAAAGTATAGCGATCTTCCTGCCAGGCTGTTTTGGGGCAACCTGGGCCTCCGCTTAAATTCCATATCTCTTTGATCTGTCCGGCTACTGTGGTCATATAATTCAGCCGACCATCATCGTACAATAACTCACCGTACCGCATGGCAACGGTGCTGCCCGCTTTTCCCTTAACTTTTATTTTAGCAACACCTGCAAAGTTTTGCCCCATGTCAACAATAAAAGTATCCTTACCTGTTTCTTTAATGCTTACCGGCTTTAGTACTTTGGTTACTTTAATGGCAGGCTGCATCTGTGCGGTTAGTATGCCATTTGGTCCTTTTGCAATGGAAGCATTTTTCCAGCCTGCATCATCGGCAAATTTCTTTTCCAGCCTGGCATCGTATTCTTCTCCGAGGTAAACATTATTTCGTGTAACCGGCCCTGTTATGGTCTGCCAGCTTTCATCAGTAGCGATTGTTTCTGCGGAACCGTCAGTATAATGAATCAATACTTGCGCCTTTAGACAGGGTCTTCCTGTTTGTTGTGCATCCCGTAAATTAAACCTTCCAAACAGCCTAATAGGTAAGGCGTTCCACCAGCCATTGCCGAGCATTACACCAATAATATTTTTGTTATTCTTTAAAGCCTGTGTGATATCGTAGGTAACATACAGCGCTTGTTTTTTATATGCTGTAAAACCAGGATCAAGTACATGATCACCTATTTTTTTATCATTGATGTATAATTCATAATATCCCAAACCGGAAATATAGATTCTTGCAGAAGCAATTTTTTTTGATATACTGATTTGCTTCCTGAATAAAGGCATCGGATCTTTTTGATAAAAATCTTCATCTCTTTCAAACTGCTTTTTACCATCATCAATCCATTTTGCTTTCCAATCTTCTTCCTTTAATGCAGCCGTTTCAAAACTGGCAATATCACTCCATGCAGAAGGATTACCGTTCTTGTCATACACTTTTACACGCCAGTAATATCTTGTAAAAGAAGCCAGCGCATTGCCTGCATATGCCACCTGTACATTTTCATCACTGGTAACTTTGCCACTTTGCCATGCATTTCCCTTTCCTTCACTAATTAATTTTTCATTATCACTAACAATAATCTCATACGCTGTTTGTGATTGGTTTCTTTCTGATGAAATAAAATTCCAGCTGAGTCTTGGTTGAGTAATATCAATACCCAAAGGATGTTCAATATATTCTACCGTTAAATGAACAGGCTGGATGTTTTGCGCAAGGCTTGACAAGGATAATTGCAGCAACAAAAAAATTACCGGAAGGATTTTCTTTTTCATATCAATAGTGTAATAAGCAATTGGCTTCACAAGGAAGTGCAGGTGAAAATAAACAACACAGCTGATGCAGTTATCCTGTGCTGTCTGGTTTACTTTCGAAGATTGGCAGTTATCCAAATGAGGTGGCTGCAAAACTTATCGTTCCCGGTGCATAATAAAAGCACGGTCTTCTTTACTAAAACCAACTTTGGGATAATAGTCAAAAGCAGTAGGAACGGATAGCAGCAGGATCATTGAGTCTTTACCCAGCGTTTCCTTGGTAACTTCCAACAATCTTTTTCCTACACCACCACCTTTTAATTCTTTTCTCACAGCAAGGTCGGCAAGATAGCAACTCCAGGCCCAGTCTGTAATGCAGCGTGCCACTCCCACCAGTTGATCATATTGCCAGGCAGTAACCACCAGGTTAGAGTTTTCATACATTTTACTGATACGTTCCTTATCATGCGTGGGTCTTTTTAAACCTGCATTTTCATACAATTCAATTACCTGTTCAGCAGCGGGTATAATATCAGTCTTATAAACAATTTCCATAACGGCGGTTATACATTTTTCAATTGAAGGTTAGTTGGCTAAAATAGTCAACAATCGCTATTTGCAAAGTAGGTAAAAATAAAATATCAATTAAATTTTCAGCCGATACCAGTTGATTGACATCAAAAACTTTTAGTTTAGCAAACAAAAAGTTTCATGAAGAAAGTCTTGCTGTTTTGTTTCATCGCTATTCAATCCGTTTCAACATACGCACAAAAAACTTCCGGCAATCCATTATTTAGAGGTTGGTATGCAGACCCTGAAGGAGCAGTATTCAATAAACAGTATTGGATCTTTCCTACATACTCGGCTCCTTACGACAAGCAGGTTTTCTTTGATGCATTTTCATCTACAGATTTAGTGCACTGGAAAAAGCATGAACACATATTGGATACCGCTGCCATCAAATGGGCAAAGCGTGCTATGTGGGCGCCATCTGTAGTAGAGCACAAGGGTAAGTATTATTTTTTCTTTGGAGCCAATGATATACAGTCAAACAATGAATATGGCGGCATTGGAGTAGCGGTGGCAGATCGTCCTGAAGGTCCGTATAAAGATCATTTGGGTAAACCATTGGTTCCTGCTTTTCACAATGGTGCACAACCGATAGACCAGTTTGCCTTTAAAGATAAAGATGGTCAATACTATTTGATTTACGGAGGCTGGAGCCATTGCAATATTGCCAAATTGAATGATGACTTTACCGGTTTTATTCCTTTTGATGACACTACAATATTTAAAGAAATTACACCACCGGGTTTTGTAGAAGGTGCGTTTATGCT
>CAZDHQ010000463.1:0-4446 GCA_964505135.1 uncultured Ferruginibacter sp. | reverse complement strand
ATGTTGAGAAATAAAAGCCATCCACTCTTGCATCGTTGAAAACACTCCAGGTAGAAGTAGCACTTTTAGCTCTCGCAGTAGGCACATTTCCGTTCGCCAAACGACCCCATCCCGCTCTCAATTTCAATAAATTGATGGCTGGCAACCCTTTCATAAATTCTTCGCTGGAAACAATCCAGGCGGCACCAATTGAAGGCAGTGTTATATCTCGTTCCTGGTTGTATTTATTAGCCGCCTCGTTCCTTATCGTAGCATAAGCAATATATCTATTCTTGTATTTGTACTGTACACGTCCGAAATAAGACCGGCTGTATACTCTGCTTGCATCACCATCTGTTGCTTCTCTTGTACTTAAAGTGGTATTATTGATATACCAGGATTGCTTTAAATCTCTTGAAAAAGGACTTCCTTCATAGAAGTATCCTTTTGCGGAATAAAAATTGAATCTTTCATCTCTAAAAGAAAACCCTCCCATAGCGGTAATATCATGATCACCCAAGACCTTAGTAAATGTTAAGGTGTTATCAAACGTGTAGTTTTCTTCCAGAGCATTTGACCGTGTGATAGATGACTGTACCAATGTTCTTTGATAAGCAGGAGCAATGTAATAAGGCAAATCCATCATCCTGTTGTTATCATTCCTGTTGTTATAAGACAGGCTTGTTTTAAAACTTAAAGCCTTTGGAATAATATGAAAATCTCCATATACATTGGCTGTTATTCTTCTTCTTTCACCCAGGTTATCAATGTTATAGATTCCAGGGAATGGATTCTGATGATCTCTGTAGCCTATATCTTTTGCAGAAGAGTAGGGTTCAGAGTACTGCGTTTGCCCTGCATAGTTAGGATCTAGTACTGGTAAAATAGGCACCGCATAATAAATTGCGGACCATGGTGAACTACCGCCATAACCGTATTGGTCGCTTTTACTATATACCATACTAGCTCCCAGGGTTAGCCAGTCTTTTGCTTTTGCTTCAATCTTAGCTCTCAGATTGTACCGTTTGTAACCGTTTTCCATTTTTAAAATCCCATCCTGCGTAAAGTAACTACCTCCCACAGAATAAGATATTTTTTGAGAACCTCCATCCACAGAAATATCATGGTTCATAATAGGAGCCAGGCGCAGAGACTGCTTATACCAGTCTGTATTTACATCCGGTAAATTGGGATTAATTCTGCTTCTTCCGAATCTAGCAATGGCAGCCTGTACGCTCGCTATTTCGGCGCTGGACCCAGATTCCGTAGCAAAGTTTACAAACTGCTCTGCATTAGCCATTTTTATAACATTGGTGGCTTGTTGTGTACCATAGTATCCAGAATAAGAAACAGTAGCATCCCTATTGTATCGGCCACCTTTAGTGGTAATTAATATCACACCATTAGAGGCCTTATAACCATAAATAGCGGCAGAGGATGCATCTTTTAATACCTGGAAATCCTGGATATCATTAGGTGATAAGAAATCGATATTGTCTACAAATACTCCGTCTACAACATACAAAACGCTTCCACCGTATAATGACTTAATACCACGAATATTGATCTCAGGGGCATCGCCGGGAGCTCCAAAGCTGCTGATTTGTACACCGGTTATATTGCCCTGTACAGCATTAAGCAAGGCTCCACTAGGTGTTTTTTTCAATTCTTCTGGCTTAACGGTACCAATTGAACTTGTTAAGTCAATTTTCTTTGCAGTACCATAACCAATTACCACTACCTCATTTATATTTTGAGCAGCAATTTGCATTGTTACGTCCACTTGTGTTCTACCTCCCACCACCACTTCCTGGCTTTGATAACCAACTGATGAAAATACAAGCGTAGCGCCATCAGGCACATTTATACTGTATGTTCCTGCAGCGTCTGTGGTGGTAGCAGCGTTTGAGCCTTTTACTTTAACGGTTACCGAAGGTATTGGCTGGCCATCCGGTCCTTTAACAATACCTGTAACCTTTACATCCTGTACTACAAAGTTTTTTTGTGTGATAACTACCAGATTATTTTCCAATACTTTGTAAGTGAGGGGTGTTTCATTTAGCATTACAGTCAATACATCTGTAACTAATGCATTGGTTACGTTTACACTAACTTTTCTGTTAGAAGAAACCACATCATCGTTATATAAAAAACGATAGATACTTTTCTTCTCAATTTGTTTTAGAGCTGTCTTTAATTCAGCAGATTCCAGCTTAATGGTGATTCTCTCCTGTGAGAAAGTTTTTGCTGATACCTGCCATGTTGTTACCAACAGCAAGGCAATGGTGAATTTCATAAGCAACAGCATTTTGTATACACATCGTGTATTAAATGTAAGTGCTCGTTTTGTTTTTTTCATGTTTATTCGTTTTGGTAGATGAAAATTGTTAATCAGATTATTTATGAGTGAAATGCATAATGGAAAGCGTTATTTATGCTTGATTATAATTCTATCATTCTTTATTGTAAAAGAAAAAGCTGTAGTTAGTTGCATGGCAGTTAAAGCTTCACTAATCGTTTCATTTTCAAAATTTCCAGTAAGGCGTTCGTTCTTTAAATACTCATCGGCAAAGTCAATTTTCACATTATACCAGCGTTCCATTTTTAAGGCAATTTCTTCAAAGGTTTCGCTGCTGAATACTAATTTATTCTGTGTCCAGGCTGTTTCTATCACTGTACTATCCACAGGATAAAATGTAAGATGGCTGAGAGAAATAATGGAATTATCCTTTTTAGCGCCAGCCTGTTTAACGGCAGTTGAACCACTTTGAATTAACTGGTCAGCAATTTCATCGTTATTAATCACCAGCTTTTCATTTGGCTTAAGCATTATTTTTTCAAGCCTATCTTTTAATGTAACTTCTATGCTTCCCCTAATAAGACTGGTTTCAGTAGTTTTTTCTCCGGGATAACACTTCACATTGAAAGCGGTACCCAATACTTTGATATCCATTTTAGCCGTATGGATTACAAATGGTTTTTCAGCATTTCTTACTACATCAAAGTAGGCTTCACCCGTAAGCTTCACCTCTCTCAGCTTATTACCGTAAGTTTTCTCGTAGGTTATTCTACTGTTAGCATTTAACCAAACTCTTGTACCATCCGGTAACTGGAGGCTGGTTTTTGATCCGTTTTTCGTGGTGATCTCATTGGCTGCAATATTGCCTGGGGTAGCTTCCCGTTTTACATGATCGTAATTAGCATAAATAAAATAAACAATTAGAGCCATGCATATCAGAATCAAAGAACTCAACTGTAGTTTTTTTCTGGAACTTTGTTTACTGCTTAAGCTATTCAGATCACTTTCGTTGTAATCAATGTAGTGATCATTATTTTCAAACTTACCTGCATCGATCCCTTTGTTTTTTATTTGCTGAATTAGTTCCTGGTATTTGTTTTCTGCATACTGATTGTCCGTTTTTAGTTCTGACTGCCAGAAATCCACCAATATTTCTTTTGAAAAATTAAACTGGGGATTTTCTCTTAATAGCTTTTCCAGTTCAACCAATTCCTCTTCTGTTGCTTCGCCGGCAAGTTTTTTTGCCATTAAACTCCACAATTGATCGCCGTTATTGGTATGCATACTTAAAGTAGGGACAATAACAAATGAAGAATCTACTATAAGGGTTAAAAATATTTTTTAGTGGTAGGTTTCTTTTAACTTGAAGCTAATGGCACTGCTTATTTTTTTAAGTGCTGTGGCCATTTGGTTATCAATAGTTTTAACGGAAATATTCAAAAGCTGGGCTATTTCATTATACTTGAGTTTATCTTCCTTAGCCAGCTTGAAAATAAGCTTACAACGGGGTGGCAATTTTTGAATTTCATCATTTATCTTCCTTACGGCTTCAGAGGTAATCATCATTTGCTCTGGATTATAAGGGCTTATTATTGTATTCATTGATATTTCTTCCAATGAAATAATTTCCTTTCTAAAATGCCTGGAAAGATAGTTAAGGGCGGTGTTCTTAGTACTTACGTACAAATACAGTTTCAAATTCTCCACTTTGCTTATTGCCTGCCTATTCTGCCAAACTTTAATGAACACATCAGATACAATTTCTTCAGCCAGCTGATGATTTTTAATAATAGAATTGGCAAACTTCAACAAATAAGGCATGCAGGCAATGTACAATTGTCCGTAGGCCTGCTGATCATCCTGCTGGCCAATCCTTTTTTGTATCTCTTTAATTTCTTCCGGAGAAATCATATTGGCAAACGCTTGCTGATTGTATAGCGCAAATTAGCAAAAAGGGCTATTCAGAAGATAAGTACGCGTAGATTTCAGTTAAAAGATCAGCTGATTGATATCAGCACCTTTTTGTTTTATGCTTATTTTTTCAAAATTCTGCTTCAATAATTGATTTTACTTACTTTTGCAACCTGCTGATAAAGCAGGGCCTATAGCTCAGTCGGTTAGAGCACCTGACTCATAATCAGGGGGTCCCTGGTTCGAGCCCAGGTGGG
>CAZDHQ010000462.1:0-4466 GCA_964505135.1 uncultured Ferruginibacter sp. | reverse complement strand
TAAGTGAATGTTCTGCGCCTTGCCAATTGCCATTGACGTTGTGTGCCATTATCAAAAGTAACAGTCATGTTAGAACTTTTGATTTCATGAATAATGGGATCAACTCTTGAAGCCAGGTTACGCAATTTTCCACCTGATACATTGGTAACAGTTTTAGAGCCATTTAAAGTGATGCTCTTATTATCTGACTTACGTGTAATCTTTAAATCCTGGAAAGTAATAGTGTAGGTGGCACCAGCCTGTGACCATTTAAAATTAGGCGCAAAGCTTAAAATTATTTTACCTGTACGGGTTCTGTTGCCAAGGCAACCGGAGCCTGTATAGTTAACAGTAATGGTTCTTGGATTAACGGTAGTATCCACGGTTACCACATAATCACAACCGGCAGGGAGTGGCGGCGTTAAAGGGCTTTCGCCAACATTTGAAATGCCAGAATTTTCTAACGCAGCGTTTGCATCATCTGCTGCTGCATCAGTTTCCACAGTGAATCTTTCCTGGTCATCAGATTGTGTTTTCAGTTCGGTTTCTGTAGCCGTATTGTCTGAATTATTTACATCAGTTTTTTTACAGGAACTAAAGAATAAACCAGCAGTGAGTAATGCTGCAAGGGTAAGTGAATTAATTGTCCTTTTCATAAATTATGTTTTCGGTATAAAAATTTGGTTCTCTTCTCAGACTTTGAGTGGAGACCTGAGTTTAAACAAACCTTAAATTTTTTTAATGGTAATAACAGAAAAAGGGAAAAAAAATTGCCTTCCAATATAATCGGAAGGCAATTTTACTATATTGAATAGGGATTCTACTTATACATGTTGTCTATTTAGCTTCTTTTATATAATTGAGTGCAATCTTTAATTGATCCTCCATCGTAAGTTTAGTATTATCTAAAACAATGGCATCTTTTGCTTTTCTTAAAGGGCTTACCTCCCTGTTTGAATCAATATAATCTCTCATCTCGAGATTGTTCTTTACTTCTTCAATCGTTACGTTCGGGTTTTTTGCATACATCTCTTTAAAACGACGCTCCACTCTCACAGCAATATCAGCTGTCATAAAAAATTTCACCTCTGCTTTTGGAAAAACAGTGGTTCCAATATCACGGCCATCCATGATGATACCTTTCTTTTTTCCCATCTCCTGCTGCTGCGCTACTGCATATTCTCTCACTTCTTTAATAGTTGCTATCTCACTTACCTTCTCTGCTACAATCAAATCACGTATCATGTACTCCACATTTTCTCCATTGAGATAAATTTCTGACTGCTGTAATTTTTCATTGTATTGAAATTCGAGTATGATATCAGGCAGTGCTTTTATCACTTCTCTTTTATCGTTCCAATCAATATTGTTCCTTAGAAAATACAATGTGATGGCCCGGTACATGGCGCCACTGTCAACATAAATATAGTTAAGCGCCTTAGCCAGTTGTTTTGCAAGCGTACTCTTACCGCATGATGACCATCCGTCTATGGTGATTATTTTCTTTTTCATCCTTACAAAAATGGTCAAAAAAAAGGATGAATCAAAGAAAAAAGCCATCTCAAATACGAGATGGCTTTGCTATAAAATTGATTAGATTATTTTGCTTCAGACTGTTCAGCTTCTGGTGTTTTCTCCTGAGGCTTCAAAGTGAATTTTATTTTCTCTTTTGTTTCGTCCAGGTCTGCCAGTAACACGTCGCCTTCTTTCACATTCATATTGAGAATTTCTTCTGCTAAAGGATCTTCTAAATATTTCTGAATGGCTCTGTGCAAAGGCCTTGCGCCAAACTGAACATCGTAACCTTTTTCCGCAACGAAATCCTTAGCTTCAGGAGAAAGCTCCAGAGAGAAACCAAGATTTGACAAACGCTTCATCACACCAGTCATCAATATATCAATAATCTGGAAAATATTTTCCTTGGTGAGTGAATTAAAGATCACTACATCATCAATCCTATTTAAGAATTCAGGGCTGAATGTACGCTTTAATGCTTTTTCAATTACCGCTTTGTTATTCTCTTCTGCATTTTGCATTCTAGCTGCAGTGGCGAAACCAACTCCATCACCAAAGTCTTTCAACTGGCGGGCACCAATATTTGACGTCATGATGATCATCGTATTCTTAAAGTCAACCTTACGGCCCATACCATCTGTTAATTGTCCATCATCCAGCACCTGCAACAAAAGGTTATAAATATCCGGGTGAGCTTTCTCAATTTCATCCAATAGGATTACACTGTAAGGTTTGCGTCTAACCCTTTCCGTTAGCTGACCACCTTCCTCATAACCCACATACCCAGGAGGTGCACCAATTAAGCGGCTCACAGTAAATTTTTCCATGAACTCACTCATATCAATTCTAATCAGTGCATCTTCATTGTCAAACATATACTTAGCAAGGCTTCTCGCCAGCTCTGTTTTACCCACACCAGTTGGGCCCAAGAATATGAAAGTACCAATTGGCTTTTTTGGATCTTTCAAACCTACCCGGTTACGCTGGATCGCTTTTACCACTTTTGCAATGGCATCATCCTGGCCAATCACAGCACCTTTCAAGTCATCACCCATCCTGCGAAGCTTCTCAGTTTCTGCCTGTACCATACGCTTCACAGGTATGCCTGTCATCATACTAATCACTTCAGCAATATCTTCTTCCTCAATTGGGTAACGCTTGTGTTTGCTTTCTTCTTCCCAGTTAGCTTTTGCTTTTTCCAATTCTTCCTGCAAACGTTTTTCAGAATCTCTTAATGAAGCTGCTTCTTCAAAACGCTGGCTCTTCACCACACGGTTTTTCTCAAGTTTGATGTCTTCAATCTTCTTTTCGAGATTGATTACTTCATCAGGTACATTGATGTTCTTAATGTGCTTTCTTGCGCCAACTTCATCCATTACATCAATCGCTTTGTCTGGCAATAGCCTGTCAGTCATATACCTTTCACTGAGCTTAACACAAGCTTCGATTGCCACATCGCTGTAAATCACATTGTGATAATCTTCGTATTTGCTCTTTATGTTGGTCAAAATCTGGATGGTTTCATCAACAGATGGTTGATCAACAATTACTTTCTGGAAACGCCTGTCCAATGCTCCATCTTTTTCAATGTGCATGCGATACTCATCCAAAGTAGATGCACCAATGCATTGCAGTTCGCCTCTTGCTAAAGCAGGTTTGAATATGTTGCTTGCATCTAAGGAACCACTTGCACCACCTGCACCAACAATGGTATGAATTTCATCAATGAACAAGATCACATCACGGTTCTTTTCCAATTCGTTCATGATGGCCTTCATCCTTTCCTCAAACTGGCCACGGTATTTGGTACCTGCTACTAAGGCAGCCAAATCAAGTGATACTACTCTTTTATCAAACAATACCCTGCTCACTTTTCTTTGTACGATTCTTAAGGCAAGACCTTCCACGATGGCAGTTTTACCCACACCAGGTTCTCCAATAAGGATTGGGTTATTCTTCTTTCTTCTTGATAAGATTTGAGAAACCCTTTCAATTTCCACTTCACGACCCACAATTGGATCAAGTGATCCGTTCTCCGCTAATCTTGTAATATCTCGTCCAAAGTTATCCAGCACGGGCGTTTTGGTTTTTGCCTGGCTGGCAGCTCCGCCACGCTGAGATTTTTGTTGTCCGTATTGTTTTCTTTCTTCATCAAATTCATCGTCGTTTTCATCAGAAAACTCTGCCTTGGGAGGATTGCTTGTTACAAAACCCAGTTCATTTTTAAACATATCGTAGTCCACGTCAAACTGATTTAGAATTTGGGTTGCAATGTTTTCCTTGTTCTTGAGAATTGACAGCATCAAATGCTCACTTTCTACCATGTTGCTCTTATGCGCCTTGGCTTCCAGCACCGTAATGCGTATTACTTTCTCTGCCTGCTTGGTTAATGGAAGGGAGTTGATATTGGCGATATTTTTACCAGTCTTATCTTTTACGGCCACTTCTATTTCCTTTCTCAGTTCGTACAGATCAACATTAAGCGACTTTAAAATTTTAACGGCGGTATTCTCACCGTCTCTGATCAGGCCCAGCACTAAGTGCTCGGTGCCTATAAAATCATTCCCTAATCGAAGTGCCTCTTCCCTGCTATAAGAGATGATTTCTTTTACCTGGGCCGAAAAGTTGTTATCCATTTAATACTGAATTTAGCTTACACAATAATAACGATAATTTAGATTAATTAGTTTACCTGTAAACGAAATCTTGAAATGTTGAAAAGTTAAAATGTGCTGCCAGCAAAAGGTTTCACAGTTCTGCAGATGGTGACGGCTTAAGTTGGAAGAACAGTTTTTAAAATCTACAAATTCAAAAAAAACACTTTCTTTACAAAGCAGGCGTTATTAAGAAACGAACCCTGCAATTCGAAAACAGGTTTATATTGCTCTAAAAAATCAATTCGTTCTGAATGAATGTCAAAATAGATACTAAAGAAAAATTCACTGTAATTACGCCGGAAGATACCAGTTTCT
>CAZDHQ010000461.1:0-4473 GCA_964505135.1 uncultured Ferruginibacter sp. | reverse complement strand
AAGAAGAATTAAGGGATGCTTATTTTTATAAAATTCTTTCCCGTTTTGAAAATCGAATTGGACAGTCTGTAAAAGATCATATCGTTTATAAAAGATCTTATTCAGTAAGCAATTTTATCAGTGACTATAATTCGTTTAAGGGCAATGCGTATGGCCTTGCCAATACCCTGATGCAAACAGCTATTTTAAAGCCGTCTCTAAAAAGTAAAAAGGTTAAAAATCTATTTTATACAGGCCAGTTAACAGTACCGGGGCCAGGTGTGCCACCTAGTTTGATCAGCGGTGAAGTTGTGGCAGCGGAAGTGATAAAACAGTTTAAATAGATAAACAATACCCAGCTTTTAATTCTATAAAGAGTATCTTGAAAATAAGCTAAATTTAAACATTATGATGAAGCTATTTCATGAGTTAAGCCAGCAATGCAGCAAGGCCACTACCGAAATGTACAGTACATCTTTTAGCAGTGCTATCAAGCTGCTTCATCCGGGCATGCGCACACCCATATTTAATATATACGGCTTTGTTCGCTTTGCTGATGAGATCGTGGATACTTTTCATGAATATGACAAGGATACCCTGCTAAGAGAGTTTAAGCAGGAAACTTATATTGCTGTTGAAAGACGAATTAGCCTGAATCCCATCCTGCATAGTTTTCAAACTACGGTAAATGAGTTCAATATAGATCATGCATTGATTGAAGCTTTTTTTAAAAGCATGGAAATGGATCTTAAAAAGATGCATTACGATACAGCCGGCTATAAAGAGTATATCTATGGAAGCGCAGAAGTAGTAGGCCTGATGTGCCTTTATGTTTTTTGCGAAGGCGATAAAAAACTCTATGAAGAACTGAAGCCATTCGCTCAATCGCTGGGTGCTGCATTCCAAAAAGTAAATTTCTTACGGGATGCCAATGCGGATTTTGTTGAATTAAGCAGGACCTACTTCCCCAACGTAGACTTTAAAAATTTTACACCCGCGGTAAAAAAGCAAATTGAAGAAGATATAGCTGCTGATTTTGCCATTGCATATAATGGTATATTGCAACTGCCCGTGAAAGCAAGATTTGGTGTGTATGTGGCTTACAAATATTATTTATCACTTTTCAATAAGATTAAAAAGGCACATGCTGCAAGTATATTAAAAGAGCGTATTCGTATTCCAAACTATGGCAAAGCATTTATTGTGGCCAAGGCTGGATTGCGGATGCAATTGAATATGCTTTAGTGAAATTATATTATGGATGTTATTTTAGTAGATGAGCAGGATAATCCTGTTGGTACCATGGAAAAAATGGAGGTGCATGAAAAAGCACTGCTCCATAGGGCTTTCAGCGTTTTTATTTTTAATTCAAAGGGTGAAATGTTGCTGCAAAAAAGGGCTGAAACAAAATACCATAGTGCAGGTTTATGGACCAATGCCTGTTGCAGCCATCCTAAGCCCGGTGAAATTACTCATTTTGCTGCTGAGAGAAGATTGAAGGAAGAGATGGGTTTTAATACCGCACTGCAGGAAGCTTTCTCTTTTATTTACAAAGCACCATTTCAAAATGGCTTAACGGAATATGAATTTGATCATGTTTTCATTGGTGAATATGAAGGTGTAATCAATCCAAACCCTGAAGAAGTAAGCGATTATCGTTACCAATCTATAGATCAGTTAAAAAGCTCCATCAAAAATAATCCCAGCGATTATACAGAGTGGTTTAAAATAGCACTGCCCCAATTGGAAAGGCACCTGCTGACAAGGGTTTAGTTTCAAAACAAATTGTCCTTACTTTTATCTCATGCATGTAAAACGAGCAATCATTATTGGGAGTGGCGTTGGTGGACTTGCGACTGCTACCAGGCTTGCGGTGCAGGGATATAAGGTTACTGTTTTTGAGAAGAACAGCTATCCCGGTGGTAAGCTATCCGCATTTGAAAAAGATGGCTTTCAGTTTGACGCTGGTCCCTCGCTTTTTATACAGCCGCAAAATATAGAAGAGTTGTTCCAGTTGGCCAATGAACCGATTGAAAAATATTTTACCTACCAGCCCGTTGATATTGCCTGCAAATATTTTTATGAGAATGGAAAAGTAGTACGGGCTTTTACAGATCAGCAGTTATTTGCAACTGAATTGCAGGAGCAATTGAATGAAAGTCCCTCCTCATTGTCATCTTATTTGAACCGTTCAGAAAAAGTTTATGATCGCATCGGCTCAATTTTTCTGAATCACTCTTTGCATAAAAGAAAAACCTGGCTCAATAAAAGGATAAGCAAGGCGCTTGCCACGGTAAAAGCTTCTGACTTATTAGGTACGCTGCATAAACACAACCATAAGCACTTCTCTTCTCCTGAAACGGTACAGTTATTCAATCGCTTTGCTACATACAATGGAAGCAATCCATATAAAACGCCGGGCATGATGAGCCTTATTCCTCATCTCGAATTAAATCAGGGGACTTTTTATCCGCATGGCGGTATGATAAGCATTACCAATGCATTGTACAATCTGGCACTGGCTAAAGGTGTTTCATTTCATTTTAATACAGCAGTACAAAGAATTATTCATCATGAAGGAAAAGTAAGGGGCGTGGTGGTGAATAATGAAAATATAGAAGCTGATATTGTTGCTACTAACGGTGACGTATACCTTACCTATAATCACCTGCTGGGAAATGAGCCAAAGGCTAAAAAGTTATTGCGACAGGAAAGAAGCAGCAGTGCAGTAATATTTTATTGGGGTATTAAAAAAATATTTCCTCAGTTAGAACTGCATAATATCTTTTTCAGCAAGAATTATAAAGAGGAATTTGATGCCATCTTTGATAAAAAGCAGTTATATGCTGATCCAACAGTTTATATTAACATAACTTCCAAAATGGAACCTGCGTTGGCCCCGGAAGGAAATGAAAACTGGTTTGTAATGGTAAATATGCCGACCAACACCGGTCAGCAATGGAATACATTAAAAGAGCAATTAAAAGGTATAGTAGCAGAGAAGCTTAGCCGCATTTTAGGAGAAGATATTAGCTCTTTGATTGAAACGGAAGAAACGCTGGATCCTGTATTGATTGAAGAGAGAACAAGCTCTTACATGGGTTCTTTATACGGCACCAGCTCTAACTCCAGGATGGCTGCCTTTTTAAGACATCCAAATTTTAGTAGTACCATCAAGGGTTTATATTTTTGTGGAGGTAGCGTACATCCTGGCGGCGGCATTCCTCTTTGTTTAAAGAGTGCTAAAATTGTATCTGATTTAGTAGCTGCTGATAGCAGGAAACAACATCACAAACACCATTAAATTGATCGGGCAATTTTCCAAAACTCAAATAGCGACAGCAATAGCTATTCTCTTTCACAGCATCGGCCTTGCTGGAATTCTTTTTTTTAAAAGTGAGTGGATTATACAATCCACCCCAGTAAACATGATGCTTTCGTTTGCCCTGTTGATTTGGACGCAGGAACAAAAGAATCGGGCTTTTTGGATTTTTCTTTTTGCCTGTGTAGTCGTTGGCATTGCTGTTGAAATGATTGGGGTAAACACAGGACTTCTTTTTGGCAATTATAGTTATGGTGCGGTATTGGGCATACAGGTGATGAATGTGCCACTGCTCATTGGGGTTAACTGGTTTATTATTGTGTATTGCAGCGCTGTTAGTATCTATACTTTACTTCAGCGCATACTTGCACCAGCATCTTCAGCAGGTATTACAGCATCACAGCCTTTAAAAGCATTAGCTATAGTAACCGATGCTGCTACACTGGCTGTAATGTTCGATTGGCTAATGGAGCCTGTAGCAATAAAATTAAATTTTTGGAAATGGCAGGATGCTGTAATACCTGTGTACAATTATGTGTGCTGGTTTGCTGTAAGTGCCTTGCTGCTGCTGGTTTTCAACAGTTGTAAGTTTTATCGGCCAAACAAATTTGCAGTACATTTGTTACTTATTCAGGCAATGTTTTTCCTTTTATTAAGAACGTTTTTACAATAACTATGAACTGGTTCATATTCGCATTAATAGTACTGCTCACTTTCATTATTATGGAAGGAATTACCTGGCTAACGCATCGCTATGTAATGCATGGATTTCTTTGGTATTTGCACGAAGATCATCATCAGAAAGGGTCGGGTTTTTTTGAAAAGAACGATGCCTTCTTTTTGATTTTTGCTGTGCCAAGCTGGCTCTGTATTATGCTTGGTTTGCAAAATCAGGTATACTGGGTAGCAGCTATTGGTTTTGGAATCGCCATGTATGGCCTGGCTTATTTTTTAGTACACGAAGTAATTATTCACCAGCGCTTCAAGTGGTTTACAAGAAGCAATAATACGTATATCCGTGCCATCCGCTGGGCACATAAAATGCATCACAAGCATTTAGGCAAAGAGCACGGTGAGAGTTTTGGAATGTTGATTGAGTCAAAAAAATATTGGGATAAAGTGCGGGAAGATAACAAACGAAATATGGTGAATGCCCGTTAACACGCTCTCAG
>CAZDHQ010000460.1:0-4475 GCA_964505135.1 uncultured Ferruginibacter sp. | reverse complement strand
AATTGAGATAAACAGATCCTTTGTACCAGTTGGAGCAATCCTGTTTTCATCCAGCAGGAACGAAATTCTCATTTTGTCGACCTTCTTTGCTTTGGTTGTTTCTTTTTCTTTACCGTTGCCTTTTTCATTAATACCAACTATAGTAAAATTGGATGCATGCAAAGTAGAACCTACATCAATTACGTTCTCTTTTTCCTTGATTGTTGAGGTAGCTGACTCAAGGTTTTTCTGCGCCACATCCCTTTCCTGTGTTACCGCAGCTTTTTCCTGTGTCAATTGTTGATTTTCTCCTTTCAATTTTTCAATTTCCTGCTTATAGCCATCAATGTCCTGGTTCAAAGAAGCAATCAATTTTTTAGCTTCCGCTAATTCTTCCTTTGTTGCATTTTCTTTTCTTAACAGTGTTTGGATCCTTGCTTTCTTTTCAGCAATTTCACGATCTCTTGCAGTGATGGTGCTGTCTTTTTTTGCGTTGGAAGTTTTTAACTCGTCGTAACGCATAGTAGCTTCATCCAGCAAGCTTTTTAATGTGTCTTTTTCAGTAACCACAGCAGCGTATTGAGTATCTTTTTGCTGAATGGTTTCCTGCACATTGCTTTTGTTCCAGATGATATAACCCCAGGTACCAAGTAATGCGATGACAAGCCCGATGGTTAAAAAGAAACGCCAGTCAGCTTTAGGTGGTTCTGGCGGAGTAGGTGTTGTACCCTGAGCAGATGGAAAGTTTTCAAATGCCATTTTGTTAGTTTTGTGTGATTTAATGGTTTGTATTAGATAACTGCACTGAAATACCTGGCAAGCAAGTAATCAGTCACTCTGCATTCCCCAAAATCATGCCAGAGCTTAAAACATAAGCATCTATGCACATGAACTTAATAAATATTTTTATTGTTATTTTGAAATTATGATACGTACTATCTCTTTATTGCTCTGCTCTAATGTTTTTATGACGATAGCCTGGTATGGACACCTTAGAAATACCAACGTGCCGCTGTGGAAGGCTGTATTGGTAAGTTGGCTGATCGCTTTTTTTGAATATTGCCTGATGGTGCCAGCTAACCGCTTCGGCTTTACCAGTGGCGTAAATGGTTTTCAGTTAAAGATGATACAGGAGTTAATTACGCTCATTGTTTTTTCTGTTTTTGCAGTAATGTACCTGAAAGAACCCTTTCATTGGCGCTACCTGGTAAGCTTTGCCTTTTTAATGGGAGCTGTATATTTTATGTTTAAGAAATGATTATTGGCTAATCAGTTTCCCAATTTTTCCATTTGATCCGGCAAAAAAAACAGCTTTGCCTTCTTTGGCCTTGCGGCATACGTGAAAGCCTTCTTTGCTGATGTTCTTCCAGTTTTCTCCGTTGTCAAAAGACATGTCTACGCCGTTTAGACCGCAGGTAATCCAGTTTTTTTTCTTTAGGTACTCTACGCAACTTCTGTAGCCTGTAGGAGGAGTTGCCGGTGCATGAAATGTTTTTCCCTGGTCATTGCTGATCACACAGTTTTTAGTGATATCATCTTTTGAAGAGAAATCGCCGCCCACCGCTATGATGGTATTCTTTTTTACGGCTACACTATTGGCGCCGGTACTTTGTTTACCCTGCAGGATGGGCAATGCAATCTTATCATCTCTTTTGATAAGCCGGCTTTTTAAACCACCGGTTACAATGATGGCCTCCTTTAAATTAAATGCCCTCACATTGGTGCCGCTACTGGCAAACATAGCTTCGCCGCTGTCAACCACAGGCCTTTTATCAACAGGCAATTCCTGCCAGGTGATACCACCATTAAAAGTACGTGCAACAAAGATTTTGTTGTCAATCGGGTCGCCAATTACAATGCCGCTGTTCAAGTTCCAAAACTCCATCGCATCTAAAAACATTCCCTTTTGCTTATTCTCATACACCACTTTCCAGGTTTCACCAGCATCAGCCGTTCTCAATATGTAGGCAGGTTCACTGATACCCATGATCACTGCGGATGTTTCATCAAATGCTTCAATGTCCCTGAAATCAATTTTTTCAAAGCCCTTTACTTTTATCCACTTAAAACTATTGCCGCTGTCGAGACTTAATCCCACCGTGCCTTCGCTTCCGCTTACCCAAACTATTCTGTCATTTACCACACTCAAACCACGGATGGATGTTTTGGTGCCGGATGTAAGTACTTTGATCTGTTGTGCATATGTGCTATAAAAGCAAACAAATAAAAAAGCAGGAACTAATATTTTGATTTTTGTGAGCATCGGTTCAAATTTGCAGCCAATTTAATGGATATACGTGAATCGTCAATCGGCAATCGTGAATGGTGAATTGTCAATGGCGAATATCAATATTGGAAAAGCTATTACTGTTTATGATGGTTCAAGTATCTATTCGTTAAGTTAAACTTTAAACCACAAATACTTTAAACTGCAGATGATTCCTTACTGGATGAGCCGAACAGAATTACTGCTCGGTGAAGAAAAACTGGAAAGACTAATCAATAAAAATGTTTTAATAGCCGGGCTTGGTGGCGTAGGTGGCATCTGCGCCGAAATGATTGCCAGGGCCGGGGTAGGAAAGATGACGATAGTGGATGGCGATGTGGTAGACCTAAGCAATTGCAACAGGCAAATACCTGCTTTACACAGCACAGAAAAAAAGCCCAAGGCAGAGGTGATGGCCGCACGTTTGCTTGATATCAATCCTCAGTTGCAATTAACCGTTATCAATGATTTTTTAAAGGAGCAAAAAACCACTGATATTGTAAATGCACAGCAATATGATTATGCAGTGGACTGTATCGATACTTTATCACCTAAAGTTTGGTTCATAAAAAATTGCGTTGATAGTGGCATTCCCATCGTAAGCTCCCTGGGCGCCGGTGGCAAAGTAGATCCGTCTAAGATTCAAATAACAGACATTTCTAAAAGTTATAAATGTACGCTTGCCAGGTATGTAAGAAAATACCTTCACAAAATCGGCATTAAGCAGGGAGTAACAGTTGTTTTTTCAGCAGAAGATATTGATCACTCAAGGGTAGTAGTTACAGAAAAAGCTTATCCTAAAAAATCAATCATCGGCACTATGAGTTATATGCCGGCAATTTTTGGATGCATGGTAGCCAGTGTGGTGATCAGAGATCTTTACCAAAAATAGCCGCCGCTGGATGTATTTCAATTCTCGCCGGCCTGGGGTTGCCAACCTTTTAAATCCTTTGCTAAATTGAAATAGTCTATGAAAAGGTTGGCAACCCTTGCTACAATTTGAAATCCCCTGCTGTTATTCATACAACAAACCGCAGTTTTTTCCATTACATTTGAATCCTTATATCAAACACAATAAGGCTGCTTGCATGCATACAGATTCACTCCTTTTAGGTAAACATCATACCAGTTTTGAAGATATTAAGCATTTGCTGTTAACTCAGCAATCAATTGCTGTTTCAGCAGAAGCGCTACAGGCTGTTGAAAACTGTCGTTCTTACCTTGATAAAAAAATAGAAGGTGGCAATGATTTGTTTTACGGCATCAATACAGGTTTTGGCTTTCTGCAAAATGTATCCATTGATAAAGAACAACTGGAACAACTGCAGGAAAATTTACTAAAGTCTCATGCTTGTGGTATGGGAGAGGAGGTACCAGCGGGTATTGTAAAACTTATGCTGGCGCTTAAGGTGAAATCTTTGAGCTATGGTTTTTCAGGTGTTCAACTGGCTACTATTAACAGATTGGTGGAAATGTATAATAGTGATGTGTTGCCGGTTATTTATACGCAAGGTTCACTTGGTGCTTCTGGTGATCTTGCTCCGCTAAGTCATCTCAGTCTTCCACTAATTGGTATGGGAGAGGTTAAATATAAAGGAGTGGCTCAGGATGCTTCCAGCGTTTTACAAATCTTATCGTGGAATGCAATTAAATTAAAAAGTAAAGAAGGCCTGGCATTAATTAATGGTACCCAGTTTATGAGTGCCTATGGCTTGTACAATTTAGTTAAGGCTGAAAGATTATTGCAGTGGGCCAATGTAATTGCTGCGATTTCTTTTGATGCGTTTGATTGTGTAAAGGAACCATTGCATGAAAAAATTCAGTCCATCCGTGCTCACAAAGGACAAGTTGAAACGGCAGAACGTATATCATCGCTGTTAAGCGGAAGTGAGATTATTTCAAAATCAAAAAAACAGATCCAGGATCCTTATTCTTTCCGGTGTATACCACAGGTACATGGTGCTAGTAAAGACAGCTTTGAATATGTATTGAATGTTTTTATCAGGGAGATTAATTCTGTTACTGATAATCCCAATATTTTTCCAGAAGATGATTTGATTTTAAGCGGGGGAAATTTTCACGGACAACCTTTGGCGTTAGCATTGGATTTTTTATCCATTGCTATGAGTGAGATTGCCAATATCTCTGAACGGAGAACCTACCAGCTTATCAGCGGGCAACATGATTTACCTTTGTTTCTTGTAACAAAGCCCGGCTTGCATTCTGGCTT
>CAZDHQ010000459.1:0-4484 GCA_964505135.1 uncultured Ferruginibacter sp. | reverse complement strand
ACTGTGGCTGGGATGCAGGACAACTGGAAGAAGAGATCAAAGAGGGAAGCTGGTTAACGATGGCTGCGTCGCTATCTATTCTATTTGAAACAGCACCCACATTACTTTGGGAAAAGTTATACAGCCAGTCACATCAATAAACTTATTGCAAATCTATTTTCACCAGGCCTGCTATTGCAGACTGTTTGATACAATCATCCGTATTGCAATGGATGATCACGGTTCCCTGGTAGGTTTTGATGCGCTGTAATAAATAAGCTACTTCTGCATTGCTGTATTTGTCATGTGCATCTTTTACATCCGTACGTTTTCCAAACAATGCATCCGCCTCATCTATCAACAATACTACTTTGCTTTCTGCAGCTTCAGTAAATATTTTATCCAAATTCTTTTCTGTTTCGCCAATGTATTTTCCCGTTACTGCAGATAAATCAACCCGGTAAATTTGCTGTTGCTTTTTTGCTGCCAGCCAGCGGCTACCCGTTTCCGTTAGCTTGCTGTCGCCGGCAAAAACTAAATGACCAGCCTGATTACTTAGCGCAGCTAATTGCTTTTGTACTTTTCCCGGCAGTGCTGTTAAGCTATCTGAAGCGGCTACTGTTATCTTTTTTACTGCTTTCTTCTGCTGGGAAAAACTGCTGCAGGCTGTTAAGCACAATAGCATCAACAGGCAGCAGGGAATGATTTTAATTTTCATTATATACATTTAATATTCAAACAATACAGGATTGATTGGTGTAGCAATGATATCGCCTATTGGGGTGCCTGGGCACCAGGTGTTCCAGTCATTTACCTGGTTTTTGTTCTCTGGATTTTTTAGCCGCATGTTTTTGTCCATGTAAATAATGGTCATCACTTTTCTCATTTGATTGGTAGTATTAGCGCCCGCCCTGTGAAATACCCAGCCGCTGTGGAAACTGATTTCACCTAAATCAAATGCTTCCACCACATGTTCAAAACTGGTCACTTTTAATTTCTGTTGAATAAATTGTTCACTTTCATCTCCAATCTCCAGTTCCCTGCCTTCTACTATTTGATGGCTCCCGGCACTAAACTCCAATGGTCCCATCTCAAGCGGTGTTGGTTGCAGTGGAATCCATGCGGTTACTGTTTTATCACTGTTTAAAGGCCAGTAATATTGGTCTGCATGCCATGGTGTAAAACCTCCACCGGCTTCTTTATACAATGCCTGGTCATGATACAGTCTTACTCCTTCTGTTTGCATTAAGTCGCTTGCAATTTTGCCTAACCGTTTGCTAAACACCAATGCCCTGGCTCTTTCATCTTCCCTCCATAAATTGAATAATTGTAAAAAGGCTTTACCATAAGTACCTCTTTCTTCCAGCGGTACATCCTGCTTGTTCATTTTATTTACACAATCCGTAATGGCTTCTGAAAAATAAGCAACAGCTTCTTCGTTCAGCACATGCTTCAATTTGATAAAACGGTTTTGATTGTAGAACTCAATTTGTTCTTTTGTCAGTTCATACGGCTCGTCTAAAAAGCTGGCAATGGAGGCAGGCAATGGTTGCATAGTAGTTCGATTTTTTTTTTTTCTTAAAAATAATATTTCCTTCTGAAATTATTTTAATGATACCCTTATCTCAACAGGCAGACTGGAAGGCGGGCAGTTGAACTGCAAACTGCCGTTCGGTTTGCTTTTTAAAACGGGGAGCTTTTTTTGGTTGAGCATAATTTCATACTCGCTATCAGGCTCAAGCTGGTAGAGATGGTAACTTACCGCAGCTGAAGTACGGTTTGATTGTGTAAAATTCATTGTATTCTTTTCCCAGTTCCTGATAGTAAGCTGAAGTTGCTTACCTGCTGCAACGGTGGCTTCAAGTGAAGGGGATGTATTTTTTTGATGAAAGAACTGCAGTTGATCCGTTGTTGCAAAAAAACCAAAATCCTGCGAAGCAGTAATACCAAACTGTCCATTTGAAACTTTGTACTGGTTACTGTTTAAATCAATTGTCAGCAATTGTTTCCTGTATCGGTATTTTAACTGGGTTCCTGCTAATTCATTTGTAATGTGTGGATCAAGATAAAAACGATTATAGAGCGGATTGATACCATAAATATGATTGAATAATCCCACCACTGCAAGGCTGTTACCCGAAAGAATATCATCGCCCAGTCCATCCTGCTTTAAGCGGCCATAGCGCTGAAAAGCAAGTCCATCCTGTGCATAGCGTTCCAGTACTTTCTTCACGTACTTAACAGCGATCTCCGGCTTATAAGATGCATAAGCTTTTACACCCATGGCACCCCATGATAAAAACAAATCGCCGTTCTCATAATTAGGGAAAGGAAACTGCCAGTCATTGCCTTCGCCTAGCTGGTACGTGTACATGCAAATGGGCCAGAAGAAGAGGTTTTCTTTTTGCATTTGTGTTTCAATATTATCCAGGATATTTTTGATCCGTTCTTTATCATCGCAAATGCCATAACCAATGGCCATAAAGTTAACAGGCGTTACTAAGTTATTGCCGTGTGTGGAGCCATCTTTATCTCGCCAGTGTACATAACATTGTTTTGCTTCATCCCAAAAACCTCCCTGCGTGGTTGGTTTATTAAAACTGTTTTTTAATTGTTCCGCAAACTGCCGGTAATAATTTGCTTTTGCTTCATCGCCCAATTGTTGTTCTATTGCAGACCATAGCTGCAGGGCATGATAGAGTTTGGCGTTTACAAAGGCATTTTCATAAGCGGCCCAAATGATATCTATCCAGTCACTGCCTCTTCTTTGGCTGGTGCTGTCTGTCATCATTTCCACCAGTCCATTGTGATTGCTGTCTCTATTGATGATCCAGTCCAATGCTTTTTCACAAGATTGTTTGTGGGTTCTTACCCAATCCAGGTTACCATTTTGATCATAGAGTTCTGATACATTGGTAACAAAATCAGGATTGGCATCCATTAAATAACCCCATTGTGCTTCGTAAAATCCTTTGTCCGTTACTTCACCGGGCATCATGTCTTCATTGGTATAAGCCCATCTTGCCCACACCCTTCCGGATGGTTTGATGGCATTGTCACGATAAAAATCAAGACAATCTTTATAGCCATTCAAATAGGCGTCATCATTAATCGCCAATCCCATTTGTGCTATGTATTGTTCGTGCAAACAGATAGGTCCGTAAGGCGTATGCCAGCTATTGCCGCCAAAATGTTTCTTGTCTATCACACCAATTCTTGCAATGGTATTGAGCACTGCATTGGCCTGCTCAGTATTGATGGCTTGTAGTTTCCCCCGGCCATACTGTTCATTAAAATCAAAATAAGAGAAACTAATTGTTTGAGTTGTAGTGCCAGCCTTCATTTCAACTGCCTGCCATACATTGCTGGTATCTCTTACAAAGCGGCGGCGGTTAGTGCCTGAATCAAACCCTGGTTTTAGTTCTTTATCTGCAATGCTGATGCCGCATGTCAACTGATCTTTTTTAGTTCGGCTATAATCCATTGCTACCTGCTTACCGGGTGCACTAACGTTTACGGATAGCCCATTTCCCGTTTTGCTGTTCCAGAATTTTGAACTGCTGCTGTGAACGCCATAGGTTTCATTTTGCTGGTTAAAAAGATAGAACCATGCTATGCCTCCATAATCCTGGTAGGCACCTTCCCATGTGCTGATACTATCAAAACAAATAATGGGCAGCGCAGTCTTTTCAGCCAGTATGGGATGATCTACCTGTCTTTTAATGTTGATACTGATGTCTTTATTGGTTACTGTAATCATCCAGTTTTCTTTAACCGTGTTTTGATGATCACCATAAATAATATCGTTAACCTTAATGATATTACCGCTGGTGGTTACCGCTGGGGACGAACTTTGTAAACTGCTGTAGGTGTTTGAGGCAGTTTTTATCATAGAATAGATACCGCCATTGTTTGAGATTACCCGTTGGCTGTTTACGCTGACTGCATTAATACTTACGCCGTTTGAATAAGAGAGTTCCATTTGTATACGGCTGTTGCCAAACCGGACCTTTTTAATTTGCCGGTTATTCGATACCTGTATATCCTGGGCCAAGAGCTTACACGAAGCGACCAGTAAAATCAAATAAATCCGCACCATTTTGGTTAACTGCGATCTAAGCATTGTTTTTTCTTTAAAATAGTAAAAGGAACAAAAGATTTTGAATGATTATTTGTTAATGCATCATATTATTAAAATTATTTGAACAATTTGCACCGTAATTTTACGTTTTATCGCTTATTCAACAATGAGATATATCAATCATCAGGATCTTACGGCTTTTAATAGTACCCAGTAAATAACCACAATAGTATGAAAAATGTAATGCAAGTTATAGGTGCTATTGTTATATCGCTGCAATGTTACAGCCAGCGTATAGATTTTTCAGTAACCGATAGGTATTTTCAAATTACAGATAGCCTGCGAAAGAATATTTCCGTAAAGGATGCAAGCTGGAATTCATTTTTCCAGATGAATCTGTACTTAAGATCAGATCTCGAAATGG
>CAZDHQ010000458.1:0-4488 GCA_964505135.1 uncultured Ferruginibacter sp. | reverse complement strand
TACCGTATCATTGACATGGGTACCGGCGTAAACAGCCAGATCATTGCCACCTCCACCCGCTGGCGTTTCGAGTTTTTTACAGGCATCATTCTTTTGCTTATTACGCTGCCGCTTAATTACATTCTCACTAAATACTATTACGGTGTTATCGGCCCGGCCATTGCCAACCTTTTTTCATTCACCATTTATAATGCTATTCGTTATTGGTTTCTAAAAACAAAGTATAACCTTGAGCCATTTTCAAAAGCAACCATATTCACCATACTGCTTGGTGCAGGATGCTTCACCTTTTGTTATTTCCTTTTCAATAGTCATACGGGTTTGCTATGGTTGTTTATCCGCAGCATTGTCTTTATTGTACTATACGGTATCGGCGTTTTATCGTTAAAACTTTCCTCCGATGTTATTCCCGTTTGGCAGACTGCCCTCCATAAAATAGGCATAAAAAAAGGGGAATGATCATTCCCCTCTATGTCAAGCAAAAGTTGGAGTTCACTTATTAATCATTCTACCACCGCTGATGAACTTACGGCTGTAGTAGTTATCAGCAAGACTGCTGATGGTAACACCATAACTGGTGCTGCTATGTACAAAATAATTATTGCCTAAGTATACGCCCACATGGCTTACTCCACCACGGGTATTGAAAAATACAAGGTCACCTTCCTGCAGGTCTTCGTTTGATATTTTTTCACACTGATCAAACTGGTCTTTAGCAGTACGCTCTGCATTGATGCCGTACACCTGTGCCAGCAATTTGCCTGTAAAGCTACTGCAGTCAATTCCTTTTTTGTCTGTACCACCGTAGCGGTAACGTGTACCCCACCACTCTTCAATAAAGCTATACAATTGCAAATTTGTTAGCGCTTCTACATCCATATCCATCATCATAGCATACTTAAACTGTAATGTAGAGCAGTTTTCAATATTTACTACAGAAGGAGACGCTACAGATACAGCAGGTAGTGCAGGTATATTACTGACAGGTTCAATGTTAGCGGCCAAGTCTACATCGGTTACTTTTTCCGGCGCTATTTCAATGCCGTCAATAAATTTTAAGGTAGGGCGATAGTTGGTTTGGGATGATTTGCCGGCTAACTTTTCTAAATTCACATTAGCCTGTGCCCTTGCTGTGATAGATGTTCCTGAAAATATGCCAGTGGCAACAGCAACAAAAAACAAGTGTTTCATACGTAAAATTTGGTTTTACGATATGTGAGACTTAGTCTTGTGTTATTTGCTCATCTGTTTGGTCTTTCATCAAACTGCTTAGCTTAAATCTTCTTTTGGTCTTGTCCTACAATCAATTAAATAATTCTGTTAATACTAATTTCGCCGAAGCCGGGCAAAGGTAATGCCAGAAAGTGAAAAATGCAACCCTAAAAGCATTTAAAATGCAGGCAACAGCAGATTTATATTGAAAACGAGCGCTTAAGGGTGATTATTGTCAGAAGAGATGAAGATGTTGTACGCAAACAATGAATCTATTTTCATCCCTGGTCTGGCTGTCCGTTGCAAGTACGGCACAAGGCCATGCACAAAGCTTCACCGGGCTTTTCGTATTGAGCGAAGTCGAAATATTATCCAGCGTAGGTGTTCGGCTAATAATCTTTCCATCATCTTTAAAAAAAGTTAATCATAACATGTGGGAAAGTCATCCTTCAACAGCAAGCGTATCTTAACGATATTTGCAGTTCGTTTTTGATCATTCAGCACAGGAATTCCAGATGAAATTTTCTCACTTACACGTTCATACACAGTTTTCTTTATTGGATGGTGCAGCGCCTATTAAAAGCCTGTACAAAAAAGCCATTGCAGATGGTATGCCTGCGTTGGCCATCAGCGACCATGGTAATATGTTTGGCGTATTTGAATTTGTAAAGGAAGCTTACAACCATAAGAATGAAGATGGCTCGCTGAAAGTAAAACCTATTGTGGGTTGTGAGTTTTACATCACCAAAGACCGTCATCGCAAGACATTTAACAAAGAAGAAAAAGATCCACGTCATCACCAGATATTATTGGCAAAAAATGAACTGGGGTACAAAAACTTAGTAAAGCTTACTTCGCTTGGTTTTATTGAAGGGATGTACAGCAAGTATCCACGTATTGACAAGGAGCTTATTCATAAGTACCATGAAGGCTTGATTGCTACTACCTGCTGCCTGGGTGCATTGGTGCCTCAAACTATTTTAAAACAGGGTGAAGAAGAAGGTGAGAATGAATTTAAATGGTGGCTCAATATTTTCCAGCAGGATTATTATGTAGAGTTACAACGGCATGGTATACCCGAACAGGAAAAAGTAAATGCGGTATTGTTAAAGTATGCAAAGAAGTACAATGTAAAAGTGATTGGCAGCAATGATAGCCACTATGTGGATCAAAAAGACTCAAATGCCCATGACATTTTACTTTGCATCAACACCGGTGAAAAACAAGCCACAGAAAAATGGCAGGGCAACGGCGATGATGATATATCAGCTAAGGGAAAACGCTTTGCCTTTCCGAACGACCAATTCTTTTTGAAGAAGACGGAGGAGATGAGCAAAGTCTTTGAAGATTTACCGGAAGCAATTGATAATACCAATGAAATTGTTGATAAGGTAGAACTGCTCGATTTAAAAAGAGACATCCTTCTACCCCACTTTAAAGTGCCTGCCAATTTTGAATCGCAGGATGATTACCTGGAAAGCATCACATGGGCTGGTGCAAAAGAACGCTATAAAATTCTAACGCCGGAGGCCGAAGAACGCATCAAGTTTGAATTGGGTGTAATTCGTAAGATGGGCTTTGCCGGTTACTTCTTAATTGTGAGTGATTTCATTCGTGCTGGTCGTGAGATTGGTGTATTTGTTGGACCCGGCCGTGGCTCTGCTGCCGGTAGTGTGGTGGCTTATTGTATCGGCATTACCAATATTGATCCTATTAAATACAATTTGCTGTTTGAGCGTTTCCTTAACCCGGAGCGTAAGAGCATGCCGGATATTGATACAGACTTTGATGATGATGGCCGCCAGAAAGTAATTGATTATGTAGTACAGAAATACGGCAAAAACCAGGTGGCACAAATCATCACCTATGGTACCATGGCTGCTAAGTCAAGCATTGCAGATGTGGCAAGGGTAATGGATTTACCATTGGCAGAAAGCCGTGCTTTATCCAAACTGGTACCTGAAAAACCGGGCATCAACCTGAAGCGTTTGCTGCATGCGCCTATCACAAGCAAAGAAGCAAAAGATGGTGAAAAGTCTTTAGAAGATAAAGAAGCACTGCAGGGTGAAGACATTGAGAATGTAAAAAAACTACGGGAGATTTATAAGCAACCAGACTTGCACGGAAGGGTTTTGCAGGAAGCTGAAATATTGGAAGGCTCTGTTCGTAACACAGGTATACATGCGGCGGGTATCATTATTGCGCCAAAGGATTTAACGGAATTGATTCCTGTTGCTACTTCAAAAGAGTCTGAACTCTGGTTGACACAAATTGAAGGAAGCACCATTGAAGAAGCCGGTGTAATCAAGATGGACTTTTTGGGATTGAAAACCTTGAGCATCCTGAAAACTGCCCTGGGCCTGATCAAACAAAACCACGGTATTGATATTGAAATAGATTACATCCCACTGGATGACGAAAAGACTTACCAGTTGTATCAACGTGGTGATACCAATGCTACGTTCCAGTTTGAAAGTGTGGGCATGCAAAAATATTTGAGGGAATTGAAGCCGGATAAATTTGATGATCTTATTGCGATGAACGCACTGTATCGTCCGGGTCCTATCGCTTACATTCCTGAATTCATTGATCGTAAACATGGAAAGAAACAGGTGGAATACGATCTGCCTGATATGGAAGAATACCTGAAAGATACTTATGGCATTACGGTGTACCAGGAGCAGGTGATGTTGTTATCGCAAAAATTGGCTGGCTTTAGTAAAGGGGATGCGGATGTATTGCGTAAGGCGATGGGTAAAAAACAAATTGCAGTGCTGAATAAAATGGAAAAGCAATTTGTGGATGGTGCCACCGCCAAGGGACACCCGAAAGATAAACTGGAAAAGATCTGGAACGACTGGAAGGCATTTGCGCAATACGCTTTCAATAAATCTCACTCCACCTGTTACGCATTTGTTGCTTATCAAACAGCCTACTTAAAAGCACATTATCCAAGTGAGTATATGGCTGCAGTGCTGAACCATGCAGGTAGTATTGAAAAGATCACCTTCTTTATGGAAGAGTGTAAACGAATGGGATTAAAAGTGCTTGGTCCTGATATCAATGAATCACAGAACGGTTTTGCAGTGAATGACAAAGGCGAAATACGGTTTGGTTTTAGCGGATTAAAAGGCGTGGGTGAAGCTGCTATTCTAAACATTATTGAAGAAAGAGGCAAACATGGCAAATACAAATCGGTGTTTGACATGATCAAGAGAGTAAACCAGCGCTGTGTAAATAAAAAATCTTTGGAAAGTTTGGTGTATGCCGGTGCAT
>CAZDHQ010000457.1:1883-4495 GCA_964505135.1 uncultured Ferruginibacter sp. | reverse complement strand
AGCGGGCGCTACTTATGTTTCCCCATTCATCGGTCGTATTGATGATAGTGGCTGGGATGGGATGGAACTCATTCATCAACTAAGACAAATCTTTTCTGTGCAGGGATATAAAACAGAAATTCTGGCTGCGTCGATCCGCAATCCAAATCATATTATTAAATGTGCAGAAGCTGGTGCCGATGTTTGTACCTGTCCATTAGAACCAATATTAGGATTATTAAAACACCCTCTTACAGATATAGGCCTCGCCAAGTTTTTAGAAGATGCAAAAAAGTTTGCTTAAATAAAAAACGGAGACTAAATGTCTCCGTTTTTTATTATCGTTCTTTCGATTTCTTTTTTTGTTTCTTCATATCATCCATTACTTCCTGCAGGGATCTTAATGGCCCATCTGGTTTTTGTTTGATATAGATATCAAACACTTTTTTCTGTTCCGGCTTTGGTTTTAGCGTTACTTCGACGGTCACTTTTTCTCCTTTGAAATCTGCGTCAATCCAAAGATTATTACCGGTAAATTTTCCTGCTGAAGATTTGAAAGTTAGGTAAGCTGTATCCAGCGGCATATAACCTCCATTGGAAAGCAGTCCATCTATATTGATGTAATTGTAAGTTCCTTTTTTTAAGCTGTCAGTGTACAGGTTTACGAACATGCTGTCCACCGTTTGCGCTTTTGCAAATTGACTTATTAAAATAAACAGGATGAGTAAATGTTTTTTCAAATGCGTTTGTTTTGCTTACTGATTCAAATTTACTGTGGAAGTTTAAATCAGCGTAGCATTTTAAGATAACTGCAACATCTTAATTATCGATAGTAACCCTGTGTCCAACAAATTCATTCTTGCTAATTTCATTCAGCATAAATAAGGCAAGGTCGCCAGTGCGAATGCTTGCATGTTCGTCTAAAGCTGCAACATCAACAGCTGTTTTAAAAATACCTGTTGGCTCTCCATCTGTAATCATAAAGGGGCAAACCATTGTCCAGGAAAGTTTGCTCTCCTTTAACAATTGCCACGCTTTTTTATGTTCTTCAGAAACGGCCACATATTGTGCAGGAAATTCTTCATCCTCCATTAATAGTTTACCATTTTCATCTTCCATGATTCCTATACCACCCACCGCAACAATTCTTTTCATTCCTGCTTTTTCCATTTGCTTTACAATATTCTTCATGCCCAGGCTCCTTGTCTTATCACTGCCATCTGTAGCGCCGCCTAATGCAGACAGAACAGCATCGCAATCTTTTAATGCTTTTAATACTTCTTTTTCATCGAATAAAGCACCCTGCACCAATTCAAGCTTATCATCTTTTGGTAAGTCTTCCGTGAAAACATTTCTTGCAAATGCTTTTACGTAATGGCCATTGTACAAGGCCTGTTTTACCAATTGCCTTCCAACATTACCAGTTGCTCCAAATACTATTATCTTCATAATTTAATTTTCAATGCGTTCTTAAAACATCTTTATACTCGTCAGCTTTTTTATCAAACACGGATTTAGCAAAAGGGCACAGCGGAATAATTTTTACATTATGTTCTCTTGCGTATTCAACTGCTTTTTCCACCAGTTGGTAACCTACACCTTTACCTCTTAATACATCTGAAACTTCCGTATGTTCAATGATCATGATGCCATTGGGTGTCATGCTGTACACCATATCTGCAAGCCGCTGTTCATTTTCTTCCACGAAAAAACTGCCCTTGTTTCCTTTTTGTTCATGTTTTGTTTCCATCAATTTTTTTATACAATTTAGAAAAAACTTTTTTTTATTTATCAAAACTCCTTCATATTTGCAAACAGATAAAATGAAACAAGGTTTTACAAATACAAATAGCTGGTGGTGGCAATCAATCTAAAGATTGTGCCGTAATGCTATTGATATTATAAAAGTATTAAGCCCCGGCACTTGTGCCGGGGCTTTTTGATTAACACGATTCACAAGAACAGGGAATGAAAAAGATTTTAATTAAAACCACCGTTAAAAAAATGCTTGCCGATGTGTTTACACCGGTGGGTATTTATCTCAGGCTGAGAGACCGTTTCAGGGATACGATTTTATTAGAGAGCTCTGACTTTCATGCTGGCGAAAACAGTTTTTCATTTATTGGCATCAATGCCATTGCAGGTATTGAGATTCGGGATACATCGGTTATAGAATTTAAATTGCCCGGTGTTCCGCCCGAAAAAATTAATATCAAAAGCCCTGCGGAAGTACCTGAGCAGTTGTGGGATTTTATGCAGCGTTTTGAACTGGAATCTGTGGCGACAAAACCGGCCAATGTCGCACAGGGATTGTTTGGTTATACTACTTATGATGCGGTTCAGTTTTTTGATACGATTAAATTAGAAGCAAACAAATCAGGTGAGCCAGTTGCTATTCCCCTGATGCGTTATCGTCTATACCAGTACGTTATTGCCTTTGATCATTTTAAAGATGAGCTCTTTATTTGTGAAAACGTAATCAACGGCATACCCAGCGAACTAGCATTGGTAGAAAGTTTAATCCGCAGCAAAGATGTACCCACCTTTCCTTTCAAAACAACTGCTGAGGAAACATCCAATCTTACCAATGAGCAATACATACAAATAGTAAAGAATGGTATCGCAAGTTGTCA
>CAZDHQ010000457.1:0-1873 GCA_964505135.1 uncultured Ferruginibacter sp. | reverse complement strand
CGTGGTGATGTGTTCCAGATTGTGTTGAGCCGCCGCTTTCAGCAAACATTTAGTGGAGATGAATTTAATGTGTATCGAGCCTTAAGAAGCATCAATCCAAGCCCTTATCTATTTTATTTTGATTATGGCGATTATAAACTGATGGGTTCTTCACCAGAAAGCCAGTTAATTGTAAAAGATGGAAAAGCAGTAGTGCATCCTATTGCGGGAACATTCAGAAGAACGGGCAACGATATCACAGACAAGGAATTGGCTGTTGCATTGGAGAATGATCCAAAAGAAACTGCAGAGCATGTAATGCTGGTGGATTTGGCAAGAAATGATTTAAGCAGGATGTGTACGGAAGTAACAGTTACAGAATACAAAAAAGTACACTATTATTCTCATGTGATTCATTTGGTAAGTGAAGTGATCGGAAAGGTTGCTGAAGGAACGAATCCATTCAGACTACTGGCCATCAGTTTCCCAGCAGGTACATTAAGTGGAGCACCGAAGTTTAAAGCCATGCAATTAATTGATGCCAATGAACCAACCAACAGGAGTTATTATGGCGGTGCAATTGGCAGTATGGGATTTGATGGCAGTTGCAATCATGCGATAATGATACGCACCTTCATGAGCAGGGACAACACACTAACCTGCCAGGCCGGCGCCGGTGTGGTAGCTGCAAGCAAACCTGAAAGTGAGCTGCAGGAAGTAAACAACAAACTGAATGCATTGAAGCAGGCAATTGGTTTAGCACAAACGTTATAATAAAGCAACAACAAACAGCAATGAAAATATTAGTTTTCGATAACTACGATTCTTTCACTTACAATCTCGTTCATCTTGTAGAAAAGATCATTCATGAAAAAGTGGATGTTTATCGCAATGACCAGATTGCATTGGAAGAAGTGGATAAATATGATAAAATAATTTTGTCTCCAGGACCGGGCATTCCTGTGGAAGCTGGTTTATTACTGCCTTTGATTAAACAATACGCTCCTACGAAATCTATACTGGGTGTATGTTTAGGTCACCAGGCAATCGGAGAGGCTTTTGGTGGCACATTGCAAAACCTAAGTACGGTTTATCATGGTATTGCAACGCCAATAAAAATAAATAGTGAGCATGCAAAAACCGGGGGTGATGTATTCAATGAATTACCCGATCAACTCGAAGTAGGAAGATATCATAGTTGGGTAGTGGCAAAAGAAAATTTTCCATCATCAGAATTGGAGATCACTGCGGAAGATGATAATGGATTTATCATGGGGCTTCGCCACAAGAAATATGATGTGCAGGGCGTACAGTTTCATCCTGAAAGTGTATTGACTCCGGATGGAGAAAAGATGTTGAGGAATTGGTTAGGACATTCCGCTTCTTAACCCTTCGACTTCGCTCAGGATGAAGAGAACCTGCGAAGATTGGTGTGAGATTAAAGCTATGTGCTATTAGTAATAAATTAATTAACTAAGTTTCCTTTAAGGAAACAGGGCTTATGAAAAAGATACTACAATACTTGTTTGAACACAAAACACTCAGCCGGGAAGAGGCTAAGGAAGTGTTGATCAACATCTCCAACAATTTGTACAATGAAAGTGAGATTGCAGCCTTCATAACGGTGTTCCTTATGCGAACAATTACCATTGAAGAGCTGGCTGGCTTCAGGGATGCGCTGCAGGAATTATGTGTGCATGTAGATTTGAATGGTCATGAAGTGATTGACATCGTGGGTACCGGTGGTGATGGAAAGAATACATTTAATATCTCCACACTGAGTTGTTTCATTGTAGCTGGCACAGGCAACAAAGTGGCTAAGCATGGTAACTATGGTGCTACTTCTATCAGCGGCAGCAGCAATGTGATGGAGCAATTAGGATACAAGTTTAAG
>CAZDHQ010000456.1:0-4496 GCA_964505135.1 uncultured Ferruginibacter sp. | reverse complement strand
CCGCAAGCGCTATGCAGTTTTGTTTTTGCGTGAACGGCTGCAGGGATTAAGAGATGAACTGCTGAAGTATTAAAATTTAATCAACAACAAAACAGTTAACATGAAATGGATTTGGAATAAAATAAAAAATTTTGTTTGGGGTAACGAAAATGAAATGTTGGTGTACGCAGATTAAGCGGCCAACATACAGAAAAGAAAAAACGTAATACAATGAAAAGATTTACAATTCAAAAAGTACTGATGGTAATTACCATCGCTATTGCGGCCTTATTGGTATTTGGCTTTGTGGTAATGAGTTTGTGGAATGCTATATTGCCTGCAGTGATTGGTGTAAAAGTTATCACATTCTGGCAGGCACTGGGTATACTGCTATTAAGTAAAATATTATTTGGCGGTTTTGGAAGAGGAAGGGGTTTCCGTGGTGGACCAGGCCATGCCTGGAGAAAGGAGATGAAGGAAAAGTGGAGCAATATGACACCGGAAGAACGGGAAAAATTTAAAGCAGAATGGAAAAACCGCTGCGGCACCATGCGCTGGGGCAGGCCTCAGCCAAATGCCGGGGCAGCAGAAAATCCCATGTAATGCTGTCCACTGGGGCTGTCTCTAAAGCAGGTTTCACACAAAGAGACAACGAAGACAAAGAAACAAAGATGAAATAGGTGAAACTGGTAATTTCTTTGTATTCGTTGTGTGAAATGGAAAATTTTTGAGACAGCCTTTTTTAATTCATTTATCAGCTAATTTTTATAATGATGCAGGTACTTGTTTTCAAAACCAACCTTATTAATGCAAATTGTATCCAGCAAGTTGCTCCCCTTTTAATAGATCATCCACATATTCACCGCTGGAATGTTGATTTGCAGGATTGTGATAATATTCTCCGCATCGAAACAGAACAACTGCAGGGCAAAGCCATTGAGGAGATGGTAAGTCATGCTGGGTTTTACTGCGAAGAACTGGAGTAAGCGTTCTCTTTTGTATTCCGTTTATCATCATTCATATCAAATAACTGTAATGCTATTTACAGTTCATCCCTTATTTTGATCAATTCATACATCTGAAGGGCAGTTTATGCAATCTCATTACAAGTACTGTGTAAAAGGTATTAATTTACAGTACTATGAAGTTGGTACTGCCAAAATATACCAGTAAAGACTATGTGGTAATGATGTTTGTGCTTTTGCCTTTTACGTTGGTATGCAACAGTATTGCCATGGGGTATTATTATTACAGCAGCTATAAAGTTTTCATTGTAGCAACACTTGCCACGGCCTTTACTTTTGCTATTTTTTTTACTCTTTGTGGGGGCATTGCTGTATTACTAAAGAACCGTTTTCCAAAGGAACAGCAGGTGGTAAAGCGTCTCAGCTTTATGATTGTTACGTTTCTTATTATGTCAGGCCTTTTTCTTTTGCTGGTGTATCGAACCATGCCATCGCTACCCTATATTAACTACAGAGTTGAAGACGATAATTTTGTGTGGACTTATTTTGCCCTTGGTATCTGCAATATCTTTCTTACTTTTTTGCATGAGGGGATTGCCCGTTACGAAAGATGGAAAGTAAACCAGTTGGAAACCGAGCAGCTAAGAAAAATTTACCGGAAGGGCAGGGTACAGGGGCTTAAAAGCCAGGTAAATCCCCATTTTTTATTTAATAGTTTGAACTCACTTTCCAGCCTTATTTATGAAGATGAAGAAGCAGCAGAAAAGTTTTTAGATGAAATGAGTAAAGTGTATCGTTATATGCTTCGCAATGAGGAAGATCAATTGGTAACACTGCAAACCGAACTCAAATTTTTACAAAGCTATATTTATCTCTTAAAGGCACGCTATGGCGATGGATTACAAGTGGAGATTAATGTAAACAAAGCAGATGAAGGATTGGGCGTTCCTCCTATGGCATTACAAACCATTATTGAAAATGCCATTACGTTAAATGTAATTAGCAAAAGTTCGCCACTGCAGGTAGCTATTACTACACCTGCTAAGGGACAAATAAAAATAGTGAACAGCCTCCAGCCAAAAACAATGACGCATGTGGTGGATGAAGAATCAGCGCTGGATAATTTATTAAGCAAGTATGAATTATTAACACATGAAAAGGTAAAAATTATTGAATATGCCAATGCAAGGGAAATCATATTGCCATTGGTGATAAAAGAGGAGGAGGGAATTGTACAATGAGATTCTTTAAGCCTCCTAAATTAAAGCTCTTTGCATTTTTGTTTACCATGCCGCTGATCGGTTCGGTACTCAACCTCATCATGTTTAAAGAACGATTTTGGACGGATCCGAAAGTTTGGTTGGTATCTTTTCCGCTGGTATTCTTGTTGGGAGCTTTTTCATGGTATAGCCATACGGTGTACGAAGACAGAATTGAAAAGAAATTTCCAGACCTGAACCAAAGTGCACAGCGTATTTTTTGGAAGGCGATGATTATGGTGTTGATTATGACGCCAAGTGTGCTGTTGATCTTTTTGCTGTATAATCATTTTCATATCATCGGTTACCAATGGCAGAATAAAGACGTAGTGAAGGGCTTGTTTGTAGGCTTTGCAGTGAACTTAATTTTTGAAACCCTTTATGAAGGCGATTACGCACTCAATAAATACCGGGAAAGTAAAACAGAAAAAGAAACGCTGCAGTTACTTAATAGCCAGGATGAATTTGACACGTTGAAGAACCAGGTGAATCCGCATTTTTTATTTAATTGTTTCAATACACTTTCTTCATTGATAAGTGTAGACAAAGAAAGAGCAGAGCAGTTCTTAAATGAAATGAGCAAAGTATACCGTTACCTGCTTCGCAATAATGAAGAAGGGATGAGCACGGTAGAAAACGAATTGAAATTTATTCAAAGCTATTTTAAGCTCCTGCAGACGAGGCATGGTGAAGCGGTAAAACTGAACGTGGAAATAGACAGGCAATACATGCAATATTTATTGCCCTCGCTCACACTGCAATTACTGGTAGAAAATGTGGTGAAGCACAATGCACTATCTAAAAACAAGCCCCTGGTGATTGACATTTTCACTACGACCGGAAATAAATTGGTAGTGAATAATAACCTGCAGCGGCGAACAGTAAAAGCATCCAGTAGTAAAGTGGGATTGGAAAATATTCGCTCTAAATATGAATTATTGAAGCAGCCGGGTTTCCAGGTAATGGAGGATGAGAAAAATTTTACTGTGGTACTGCCTTTATTGTGGAAAGTAAATGTGTAATCATTTCTATAACATATAACCATAGCAATATGAAAATTTTAATTGTAGAGGACGAAGAGCTGGCTGTAAAAAAGTTGCAAAAAACTTTGGCTGCAGTAGATGCCAGTGCTGAAATAGTGGCGGTGACAGATAGCATTAAAGACACAGTGAAATGGCTGAATGATAACCCCTGCCCCGACTTAGTACTAATGGATATTGAACTGGCAGACGGTCAAAGCTTTGAGATATTCAACCTGACAGAAGTAAAGTGCCCGGTAATATTTACCACCTCTTATGATGAATTTGCGTTAAAAGCTTTTAAAGTAAACAGCGTGGATTACCTGCTAAAGCCGATACAAAAAGAAGAGCTGGAAATGGCGCTAAACAAGTTTAAAAAAATGCATGAGCCTTCTAAACAAGGTATTAACATAGAAAACCTGGTAAAGGAGTTGCAGCAAAAATTGCAGCCCAAAGAATATCGTAAGCGATTTTTAGTAAAGCATGGTCAAAAATTGGTGAGTATAGAAGTGGATGAAATTGGTTATTTCTTCAGCGATGGAAGATTGAATTTTTTCAAGACATCGGATAACAGAAAATTTGTGGTAGACTACACCATGGATGAACTGGAAGAGATGCTGGATCCGGATAAATACTTCCGCATCAGTCGTTCCTTTTACGTTTCTATCGCAAGCATTGATAAGATTGACGAATATTTTGGCAACCGGCTTATCCTGACATTAAAACCACCAGTAGACAAAGAGGCATTAGTGAGCCGTGAAAAAGTGTCAGATTTTAAAAAATGGATGGGTAAGTAGCTGGTCGGTACCGCAGGTCAGACCAGCTATTTGCGCTTGAGAAATATTTTTTCCAGTATCGAATCCGGTATAGTGTTTAATGTTTCCTCCTCCAATCTATTGTAGTTGATACCAATAAATTTTTCAGCCATTAACTTGTCGCATAAATTGCCATTCCTTTTACCAAGGTAATCTTGATAGGACGAATAAGGCCAATCGCCCAATGAGTTTACAATTCCTGCCTTTAACGGATTTTGATGAATATAGTTAAAAGCGATATCATGATAGTGATTGCTGCCCTCCGCTGTTGATTTTGCCTGCGCCTTCTGCCGGAACAACGAGCCTGATCTGTTATATTTCTTATTAATGAACTGTGCGTATTCACTTTGCAATAAGCGAAAAGCATTAGATAATTCACAGGATACAATATTGCCAATAATTTTACTTTTGGCGGAATGTTCCGTAGCATAGATAAGAAAATGAAAATGATTGGGCATT
>CAZDHQ010000455.1:0-4498 GCA_964505135.1 uncultured Ferruginibacter sp. | reverse complement strand
CAGCAAACATACCTGCAAAAGGGTTTAGGTTAACCTGTTGTGTACGTAAAGTAAAAACAATAAAAAATAAAAAAGCAAAAAAATTTGAGCAGTTTGCTATTCAAGGCAAAACAATTAAAAATTGTAACCGATATTCAAACCAATGCAAATGCACAACGATGAAATATGCCTTATAAACAAAAAAACGGCACTAGCTTGCTTAAAAACAATATGTTCACAAATTAGTTATTAGCAGCCCCACTATCTATCCAGCATAATATTTTGTTTTTCGCAGATGTAGAAAGCGTACTTCCCTGCGGCATAAAACCGCTGGCCACAGATGACCTTATGTTGTCTCGGCTGCTATACAATTGCTGGTAAGTAGTTAATGCACCTGGCCCTTCATGGCTACCGGATGCATGGCAACTGGTGCTGGTGGCACAGGAAGACAAGACAATCGGCAATACATCTGTATTAAATTTAGCTGAAACGGTACTACAATCCAGCGTGCTGTTAGATGATGTACTTTCTTTTTTGCAGGCGGCAAAAGCAAGAATGCCTGCAGTGATAAGCAAAGCGGATTTTTTCATAAAAGGTTTTTGGGAACAAGGCAAAGTTTGAGCCTAAATATTAGTCAACAATATAATATTTCGTTAATGATTGATTTCCATCGATGAGCAGGGATTTTGGACCGGTTACCTTTTGGTTTAATTTACTCAAACCCTATTTTTTCCTGTTCAGTAAAAATATTTTACCACCCAGTAAGCTTGAATTTTTCACAGCGAATTGCAATGATATGTTTGTGTTGTAATCAAAACATTTAATACAACTCAATTCACAACAATGAAAAACACTAAAAGCTTTTTTTACGTACTGATGGGAATGATTATTATCTCCCTTTCTTTTGTAGCGTGTCAAAAAGATGTTCAGTCAACAGGATCAGCCAACAATAATGTAAAAGTTTACTTGACAGATCTTCCTGTAAATTTTGACCATGTAAACATCAACATCCTGGCAGCAGAAATTAAAGTTGAATCAGATAGCTGTACAGGTACCACACATGATGTAAATGATGATCATGGCAGCGGTGGAAACAGCAGCGATGATAATGGAAATGATGACCACGGAAGTGGCGGTCACGGCAGCGATGATAATGGTGGTGACGATCACGGTGGCAGTGGCAGTGGTAATGGTAGCGATGACAGCAGTGCCTGTGAAGCATGGATACCTTTACAAATAAATGCAGGGGTATATGATATCCTTACATTCAGGAATGGCGTGGATGCCCTGATTGCAAGCGGATCTATTCCAAAAGGTGCCGTAAAGAAAATCAGGCTTACATTAGGTAATAATAACAATGTGGTGATTGATGGTGTAACATATCCATTAATACTTAAGAATAATACAGTAACTATTAAGTTAGGCGATATTGAAAAATTGGATTTGAATAATTTAAAATTGAACCTTGACTTTGATCTGGCCAATTCAATTGTTGATCACAATGGTCAATTTGAATTGCGTCCAAACATTAAACCATTCAATGAAAGTAAAACTGGAAAAGTAGAAGGCCGTGTATTACCAAAAGAAGCAAAAACAATTGTGTCATTGATTGGCGATAAAGACACACTGGTTGCTTTACCGGGAAGTGAAGGTGAATTTAAAATCAGGGGAATTAAGAGTACCACTTTTTCGCTACAGTTTAATGCTACTGCAAATGGGTACCAGGACACTACTATCACTAACCTGAAATTGAACGGAGAAGGCGAACTAAAAATCGGCACTATTACATTTCATAAATAATTCAGACTATGATAACCCAAAGGCAGCATTGGTGAGTGCTGCCTTTTTTATTTTTGTTATTCCTGACATCCTCATTATTTTCACGGCATGCCAGGCAAACATCCGCAGATAGAAAATTTATTAGCATGCATAGAGCTGGAAGAAAAAGAACAGGTAATCCGCTACAGTCTTGATCAGCAGCACACATTAAAATCATTAAAGACAGAAGGTCTTGCATTGCATCCGATTAATGTTACCCGTAAAAATTTTGGTTATGCGGATTATCCTGAGATCAGCTTCAGGCTTCCTTTTCCTTCAGAAGTAAACCTGTTTAAAGATGGCGCTGCTATTGAATGTTTCTGTGCAGGTGAAGAACCGGTAAAAGGCATCTTATTAAACCTTGATGGAAAGAGTGGAGAGTTCCGGTTGTTTGCACCAGATTTTCCTGACTGGATTGAAGATGATGGAGTAGGTATTAAACTGGCACCTGATCAGCGTACCACTACCATCATGAAAACAGCGCTGAATGAGTTGCACAATAATAAAGCGCTTTATCAATTATTTGAATTACTGCATGGCAGCGCTGCAACCCAGGAAAAAAATACAGCCGATCATATTGCACTAACATTTACCAACCAGCGCTTAAATAATAGCCAGCAAAAAGCAGTAGCGGCTATTGCACAAAACAATCAAATCACCATTGTACATGGCCCCCCCGGCACAGGTAAAACTACCACGCTGGTAGAAGCTATCATACAACTCATTAAGCTGGGAGAAAAAGTACTGGTATCAGCACCAAGCAATACGGCTGTTGACAATATTGCAAAAGGCTTATTGTTCAACGGCGTAAAAATTTTAAGAGTAGGCAATACAACCAAAACAGATGCAGCAGTTTTTGAGCATACACCGGAAGGCAGATTGGCCAACAGCAAACAGCAGAAAGAAATAAAGCAGTTAAAAATCAGGGCTGAAGAGTTCAGGCGAATGGCATTGAAGTACAAAAGGAATTTTGGTAAAGCAGAAAGAGAACAACGCAACCTGTTGTTTAAAGAAGTAAAGAATATAAGAAATGAAATAAAAAAGCTACAGCAGTACAATGAGGAGAAATTGTATGCAGAAGCTGATGTAATATTAGGAACACCGGTTGGTTTATACGATAGCATTGACAGGAAAACGACATTCAATACTTTAGTAATTGATGAAGCAGGCCAGTGCATTGAACCACTTGCCTGGTGCATATTCCCATTGGCAGAAAAATATGTATTGGCTGGTGATCACCTGCAGCTCCCTCCTACCGTGTTGAGTGAAGAAGCCGCAGCAAAAGGTTTCAATCGTTCTATACTGGAAGTAAGCATTCATGCAGTGCAGGATGTTTTTTTACTGGATGTTCAATACCGAATGAAAGCAGCCATAGCAGGATTTTCCAGCAAGTATTTTTATAAAGGTTTATTACAGACGGCGGCCCATTTACAAAACACAGGCGCTCATCTTTACTTTATTGATACTGCAGGATCAGGCTATAACGAAACACATGGCAGCGATGGAGTAAGCTTACAAAATGAAGGTGAGTTAAAATTGGCTTTGAAGTTGATTGAAGAATTTAAGCTTGATACAAATCATACAGCTTTTATCTCTCCGTATGCAGGCCAGGTGGCTGCAGCAAAAGAAATCTTGCCTGCGCAAATGCGTATCAGCACCATTGATAGTTTCCAGGGGCAGGAACAGCATACCATCATTCTTTCTTTGGTAAGAAGCAATGATGACGGAATTATTGGATTTTTAAAAGACTACCGCCGCATGAATGTCGCCATCACCAGGGCAAAAGAACAACTGTTTGTGATTGGCGATAGTGCCACCATTGGTGCTGATAATTTTTACAGCTCCTTTTTATCCTATGTGGAAGAATATGGCACTTACAAAACAGTGTGGGAATTTGAAATATAATAACTGATGTCAATTCCTTTCCATATTAATACCTATACATTTGGCACACAAAAGATAAAACTATGTATACCTGATAGCGATTACATCCAGCAACAATTCAATGAAAACAAGTTAAACGGCATTGATACAGAATTTCCTTACTGGGCAAAGCTTTGGCCAGCCTCCGTCGCATTGTGTGAGTTCATTACAGCTAATACTACCTATATTCAAAATAAAACGGTATTGGAACTTGCTGCAGGTTTAGGCTTACCTTCTCTCCTTTCAGCTCTCTATTCAACTCATGTCATTGCAAGTGATTATTTACACGAAGCAGTCGCTTTTATAAAACAGTCTGCCGATATAAATCATTTACAAAATATTCAATGCAGGCTTATTGACTGGAACCGCATCGACGAATCAATCACATGCGATGTATTATTGCTGAGCGATATCAATTACGCACCCGTAGCATTTGATCAACTGTTTTTAGTAATACAAAACTTCCTGCAAAAAGGTGCGACTGTATTACTGAGTACACCCCAGCGCTTATCAGCAAAAAGTTTTTTAGAAAGCTTATCAGGCTGGCGAATAGCTGAAAAAGAAATGGTGATTCAGCATAATAATGAAACTATTTATACCTCTGTGTGGGTACTACAACAATCCTGATAAATATCAATTTATAGTAAGTAAATCATGTTTAAATAAAAACTACGTTTGCATGCTTAATTCAATTGCGTATGAAAAAGTCATTGTTATTCCTTGCGATCTCTTTTTGTATTGGCTCTACGCTATTTGCCCAGCGTTTTTTTACTACTAA
>CAZDHQ010000454.1:3736-4505 GCA_964505135.1 uncultured Ferruginibacter sp. | reverse complement strand
TCATTAAATTTGCGACGCACCTACGAAACAGGGTGATACAAGCGTATGAAAAAAAACTCCTCATTTCAATTAATTAAATTTTGCTGTTTGCTGTTAATGCCGGCTATTGTGTTTACTTCAGCAGTAAGTGCTAAGCAAAGGCCATCAAAAATTACGGCTGACCCTTCTATTGAAGGACGCTGGGATTTAACCGTGATGGTAGATGGCAAAGAACAACCATCCTGGCTTGAAATCAGGCATTCAGGCTCACATCGATTTTTTGGATTTTTTGTTGGCAGCGGTGGCAGCTCAAGACCCATTGCAAGCATTAAATATGCAGATGGGAAAATAAATTTCACGTTGCCTCCACAATGGGAGCAGGAGGATAATGACCTTGTGTTTGAAGCGACCATTCAGGATGATAAATTATCCGGCACCATGAGAGCAGCAGATGGCAAAACAACCTATAACTGGACTGGTGTAAGAGCACCAAAATTAAAGAGGACAAAAGCACCGGTTTGGGGAACACCAATTAAGCTTTTTAACGGAAAGGATATGACTGGCTGGCACACTACCGGCGAAAATCAATGGGTAGTAGAGAACGGAATTTTACGCAGCCCAAGGCCAGGTTCAAACTTGGTAAGTGATAAAAAATTCAATGATTTTAAATTGCATATTGAATTTCGTTACCAGGCTGGAAGCAACAGTGGTGTTTACTTACGTGGCCGTTACGAAGTACAGATTATGGATTCAAAAGGAAAAGAACCTTTGAGTGATTACTTAGGAGGTG
>CAZDHQ010000454.1:0-3726 GCA_964505135.1 uncultured Ferruginibacter sp. | reverse complement strand
TTTAGCACCAAGAGAGCAGATGGCCAAAGATCCGGGAGAGTGGCAATCTTATGACATCACTTTGGTAGGAAGATATGTAACAGTGGTTGCCAATGGTAAACTGATCATCAATGACCAGGAAATTCCAGGCATCACCGGCGGTGCTTTAGATAGCAAAGAAGGAGAGCCAGGGCCAATACAGATCCAGGGAGATCACGGACCAATTGATTTAAGGAATATAGTGATTACACCTGCTAAATAATTTTTTCTAAGAATTGTATGAAAGCCGTTTCAATACTTCGAAACGGCTTTCCTTTTTGAGAAAAACGGCTTATTTATTTTGCATATCATCTCCCAACCGTATACCAGTCTTTTTGCGTTTGAGATTTTGTGCTGGAGCAGATGATAACGGCTACGCATGTACTACGCAGCATTTTTTATGATATGATTTTTAATGTTGAATAATAATAACAGCGGATAACAATCAACACTAAAATTCCTGCCAGAAAGATGAATGCATTATGGCGACATTGCCGGCATTGCCTGGGGATAAATTTATTCAGCACTGGCTTGTATCCGTGTTGTTGGTTAAAAAATCCCTTTTACATCGCTTCGATAATAGGCATCAATTTGGTTACCATTTCCCGGGTTATGTCAAGATGTGTAACCATTCTCACCTGCGTGGGTGAGATAGCAAAAGCCATCACATCATTTTTTGCCAGGTGTTCGGTAAAACTTATAGGGCTATACTTTCCTTCTACCTCAAAAACAAGAATATTTGTTTCAACCGGCATTAGCTTACTGATGAAAGATTTTTTCTGCAAAGCTTCTCCAATCATTTTTGCATGTTCATGGTCTTCCACCATGCGATCAATATTATTTTCTAATGCATAGATGCCAGCCGCAGCCAGGTAACCAGCCTGCCGCATGCCGCCACCAAAAACCTTTCTAACCCGTCTTGCTTTCTTAATAAAATCTTTTTTGCCAATAAGCAGGCTGCCAACAGGCGTGCCCATTCCCTTGCTAAGGCAAACAGAAATGCTGTCAAATACCTGACCGTATTGTTTAGGTGTTTCTCTTTTTGTTACCATTGCATTCCAGAGCCGGGCACCATCCAGGTGAAGCTTCAAATTATTTTGTAGGCAAACTTCTTTAATCAACTCTATATCAGTAAAATTATAACATGCACCTCCTCCGCGATTGGTAGTATTTTCCAGGCTCACCAGGCTGGTTTTGGCTTTGTAATCTGCTTCCGGGTTAATACCTTCCTTTACCTGGCTGGCTGTAATTCGGCCGTAATTTCCGTCAATCAGTTTCACCTGGCAGCCACTGTTGAAAGCGATGCCCCCACCTTCATATTGATATACATGACTCAGTTTATCGCAGATCACTTCCTCACCCGGCTGGGTATGGCACTTGATAGCAATTTGATTGGTCATTGTGCCACTTGGGCAGAAAATGGCGGCCTCCATTCCAAACATTTCTGCGGCAATAGCTTCCAGTTTATTAACAGTAGGATCTTCACCAAAAACGTCATCACCTACAGGTGCTTTGTACATGGCTTCCAGCATGCCCGCCGATGGCCGGGTAACTGTGTCAGAGCGTAAATCAATCATCATGAGGCAAATGTAGCAACAGATCGGTAAAACATTCAGGAAAACGGGGCTGCTATTTTAGGGTAAAAAGTTGGAAAATAAATCAATGGATTACTAATTTTTTCCACCTTTTTCCGTTACTATTATGAAATGCAGAATAATGCACGTAAATTTGCGCCTGATTTTGAAAAAAGTCGCAATTTTTTAAGAAATTATTGCAACAAATATTATTTTAGAAGTGTCTATTAAACAATAAAAGACATTTTGAACTTAAACAAAGCAAATGAGGCAACTTAAGATCGCAACCCAAATTACCAACCGTGACTCACAAGCGGTTGAGAAGTATTTGCAGGAAATCTCTAAAATTTCAATGATTACACCTGAGGAAGAAACCATTCTTGCTCAGAAAATTAAAATGGGAGACCAGCGTGCACTGGATAAATTAGTGCAGGCTAACCTCCGTTTCGTGGTTTCTGTTGCCAAACAATACCAGCACCAGGGTTTATCTCTAAGCGATCTGATCAATGAAGGAAACCTGGGTTTGATTAAAGCCGCACAGCGTTTTGATGAAACCAAGGGTTTTAAATTTATCTCTTACGCAGTATGGTGGATTCGTCAATCTATTTTGCAGGCTTTGGCTGAGCAGGGTAGATTGGTTCGTTTGCCACAAAATAAAATCGGTACCTATAATAAAGCAAACAAAGCTTATATGGCTTTTGAGCAGGAGCATGAACGAGAGCCTTCAACAGAAGAACTGGCTGAATTGCTTGAGATGAGTGAAACTGAAATCAATAACATTTTCCAAAGCAATACAAGGCACTCTTCACTGGATGCACCGGTGCATGAAGCCGAAGATGTGGCGATGGGAGACTTACTGAAAGGCGCTGATGAAACAGATGAAGATGTAATGCATGATTCATTGCGTAATGAAATTCGCCGTGTGTTAAAATCACTCAGCCCAAGAGAAGCAGAAATTGTAAATGCTTACTTTGGTTTGGATGGTGAAAACGGTGTAACCATTGAGCAGATTGGGCAGAAATACGATTTAACAAAGGAACGTATTCGCCAGATTAAGGAAAGAGCGATCAAACGCTTACAAAAAGCAAGGTACAGTGGTGCATTAAAAGCATATCTTGGATAATAAGCTGCAAATATTTTAATCGATCCCCGGCCATTGGCTGGGGATTTTGTTTAATGGTAGATACCGAATAAACTTATCATCTAAATTTGCGCTATGAAAAAATGGCTATTGATTTTATTGACTGGAATGCTGTTTATCGGCTGTGAAAAAAATATCAATTTTGATCTAAATGAAGCGCCTGCTACCCTGGTAGTAGATGCAAATATTGAAAACAATCTTCCTCCAATTGTGGTACTTACAAAAAGTCTTGATTATTTCAGTTCAGTCAATCCATCCATTATACAAAATCTTTTTGTGCATGATGCAGAAGTAACCATTTCTAATGGCATAAAGACTCATCGCTTGAAAGAATATGCCCAACCTATGGATGGCGGATATAATTTTTATATGTACTCTATTGACACGGCTAACATGGCCACAGCATTTAACGGAGAACTAAATACCACTTATACCTTAAAGATTAGTAGCGAAGGCAAACAATACGAAGCAACTACCCAAATCCCTACACTTGCCAAACAAATTGATTCACTGTGGTGGAAGAAAGCGCCATTCCAGGATGATACATCTAAGGTGATTGTGATGATAAAGGCAACCGATCCTCCGGGCCTGGGCAACTATGTAAGGTACTTTACTAAAAAGAACAGTGAACAATTTTTGCCCGGAAGAAATTCTGTTTTTGATGACCAGGTAATTGATGGAACAACTTATGAACTACAGCTTGATCCGGGGATTGATTTCAACAATAAAGTTCCGCAGGACAGTAATTTTTTTAAAAGAGGTGACACTGTTACACTAAAGCTGTGCAATATAGATAAGGCTAGCTATAAATTCTGGAGCACCTGGGAGTTTGCTTATCAAAGCATTAGTAATCCATTTGCTCAACCAAATAAGGTACTCGGCAACGTTAGTAATGGAGCTTTGGGTGCTTTTTATGAATATGCTGCCGTTTATAGAACGCTGGTGATTCCGAAATAATCAACTAGAAATTTTCTTTCTCTTTATAGTTTAATC
>CAZDHQ010000453.1:0-4508 GCA_964505135.1 uncultured Ferruginibacter sp. | reverse complement strand
GAGCGTATTTTAATAGCGGCACTACACAAACCTATCAATTCAGGAAGCAGCAACTTAAAAAATTGAAAGACGCTATTCTTGCGAAGGAAAATGAATTGTATGATGCATTGTATGCTGATCTTAAAAAAAGCAAAGAAGAGGTATGGGTTACAGAACTAGGGATGGTGATCAATGAGATTAATTATGCAATCAAACATTTAAAAGCCTGGATGCACCCTGAAATGGTAAGAACTAATTTATTGAACTTGCCATCTACCAGTTATATCATAAAAGAGCCGCTGGGTGTCACGCTCATTATCGGTCCATGGAATTATCCTTTTCAATTGCTCATTAATCCATTGATTGGGGCTATTGCAGGTGGTAATTGTGCTGTATTAAAAGCAAGTGAGTTTGCGCCAGCCACGGCTTCAGTAATGAAGAGAATAATTGAAGCAACTTTTCCAACAGAATATATCTTGTTTGCAGAAGGCGATGGTGCAACGGTAGTATCAGGCATGATGAAAGACTTTGCTTTTGATCATGTGTTTTACACAGGGAGCACTGCTGTAGGAAAAATTATTTATGGAATGGCCGCTGAAAAGCTGGTGCCTGTTACGCTGGAGTTGGGAGGTAAAAGCCCCTGTGTGGTGGAGCCAGATGCCAATATCAAAGTGGCAGCAAAAAGAATTGCTCTTACCAAGTTTAGCAATGCTGGCCAGATGTGTGTGGCACCTGATTACCTGCTGGTACATCAATCAATAAAAAATAAATTAATAGATGAATTGAAAAAATACATCATTGCTTTTTATGGAGATAATGAAGCCAATCATTATAACTATGGAAAGATGATCAATGAAAAGCAATTCAATCGTGTAGTGACTTATTTAAATGCAGGCAACATAGTATATGGTGGTAATTATAATAAGGAACAACTGTATATTCAGCCAACATTTTTGGATAATGTGTCAGTGAATGATGCAGTGATGAAGGATGAAATATTTGGCCCTGTGCTGCCTATTATCGCATTCAATAACATGGAAGAAGCATTGGCCATCATTGACCGGAATAAAAATCCATTGGCCTTTTATGTTTTTACCTCCAGTACAAACAAAGGAAAAGAATGGCTGGCTAAAGTGCCCGCTGGTGGTGCTTGTGTCAACAATGCAAGTCTTCATTTAACCAATCATCACCTGCCCTTTGGCGGCCGTGGTTTTAGCGGTACGGGCCAGTATCATGGCAAAGCATCATTCGAGACGTTCATCCATAAAAAATCTGTAATGAAAACGCCTACCTGGTTTGATCCTGCTATTAAGTATCCTCCATTTAAAGGCAAACTCAGCTTGTTTAAACGGGTGATCAAATGAAAAAACTAAAAAGCTTTTTATTTGTTGTTGTATTACTGTTCACTGCAGGTTTTGTGTACATAGAAATTGTAAACATCCATTCAACTAATATGACCTTTCGGCAAAAATTATTGAAAACCATTTATCCATTAATTATGTGGGGAAGCAAAAAAAATGTTGCTGAACAAAATGCTAATTCAGCAGGTAAAAAACCACCAGTTTCATTTTACAGCCTGCATACAAAAATGAATAATGGGATGGAGTTAAACTTTGAAACACTAAAAGGCAAAAAGGTTCTATTAGTAAACACTGCCAGTGATTGTGGTTACACGGCTCAATATGAAGACCTGCAAAAACTTTATGAGCAATTCAACAGTAAGTTGGTAATCGTCGGCTTTCCGGCCAATGATTTTAAGGAGCAGGAAAAAGGTGATGATGAAGCGATTGCCAGCTTCTGTAAAATCAACTATGGTGTTAGTTTTCCTTTAGCATCCAAGAGCAGCGTCATTAAATCTGCTGACCAAAATCCAGTTTACCGGTGGCTCACTGATAAAACCAAGAACGGCTGGAATGAAAAAGCGCCTTCCTGGAATTTTTCAAAATATTTGGTAGATGAAAATGGGGTGTTGCTGCATTATTTTGAACCTGGCGTTAGTCCACTCAGTAATGAAATAGTGAATGCGGTAAAATAATTTTCCTGCAATGATTGGCTCACTTCAATAATTGTAATATCTTATTGCATTATACTTATCATGTATGTTTAGCAAGGCTGACATTGAAAAATATTTTATTGCTGAGAAGCAGGAGAGTTTACTCTTTATCATCATTGGCGTAGCAGCGATTATGCTCGCTGCTGTTTTTTTTGCTGGATTGAAAACGAGTTTTTATAAAGGCGCTGCATTGCCGCTCTTGTTGATAGGATTACTGCTGGGAACTGTTGGCTATACCTTGTATGCAAGAAGTGATGCCGACCGCACCCGTAATGTATATGCGTATGACATGAATCCAAATGATTTGAGAGATAAAGAACTGCCGAGAATGGAAAAGGTGATGAAGAACTTTGTTATATATCGTTATACAGAAATGGTACTTGCTTTAGTTGGAATCGGTTTGTTTTTCTATTTCAATAAAAATGAAGCTCAATATTTTTGGGCAGGATTTGGTTCGGCACTTTGTGTTATAGCATTGATTGCATTGACTGCAGATTATTTTGCAGAGCAGAGGGGTGAAAAATATTTAATTGGGTTGCGCCAATGGGTCGGGACGCTCTAAGCGGCCTGAACCCTAATTGAAGCCGCCTTATCAAACGGTTGGGTCTAAATAACCTGAGCGATCGTGAAGTTGCCTGAATAATCTAGTTATGAAATTGGAATCATTCCAGCTACTTGAACCAGACAACAATCTATCATTCATACACCAAACAACCTACAACGATGTTTCTTTCTCCACACGAGTTTTACCACATCTACAATCGTGGTAACAACAAACAGCCTATCTTTTTCTCCGAAGCCAATTATTTTCTTTTCTTAAAGAAAATAAGGGAACAACTATCACCTGTTGCTGATGTGATTGCATGGTGCCTTATGCCCAATCATTTTCATTTAATCATACATGGTAATGAGCACTCTATCAAAGAACGTTCTTCGTTTGGCGGTAAATCTATGCAGGTATTTGCCTATCGGTTAGGTATTTTATTAAGCAGTTATGCGCAAGCCATCAATAAACAAAACAAAACGAGCGGTTCTTTATTTCAGCAAAAGACAAAATGCAAAATGCTTTCGGAAGAGAATAACGGTAGCAAGGTTAGCTATCTTGAAAATTGTTTCTTTTACTTAATGGCGAACCCGGTGGAAGCCAACCTGGTGAAACATCCTGCTGAATGGCCCTTTTCCTGTTTTTCTGATTATGCTGGATTGCGGAATGGAACGCTTTGCAAAAAGGAATTGTTTTTTTCGGCGACAGGCTTGAGTAGTGAAACGATTAAAGGATGGCGTGACTGGGGAATGGATGAAGGGTTGATTGGGAAGATTTTTTAGAATTAGGGTTCAGGCCGCCCGGAGCGTCCCGACCCGGAAGAGATGGTTCAGGTCGCTTGGAGCGCCCCGACCCGGAAGAGATGGTTCAGGTCGCTTGGAGCGCCCCGACCCTAAAGCGGACAATTCTCATGATAATCCACCAGCTTAATCGGTGTTTTCTCAACCACAAATCCCGTATAAGTATTCACCACTTCATCCAACACTTCATTAATCTCTTCACCGGTTTTTAATGTCACCAATTTATTTCTAAACTCTTTAATGTTAGGTAAGCCTTTTAGGTAATTGGCATAGTGGCGGCGCATTTCATTGATGCCCACAACAGGCCCTTTCCATTCCAAACTTTTTTGCAGGTGCTTACGGCAGACAGCCACACGGTCTTCAACAGTGGGTGATGGCAAATGCTCGCCTGTTTTTACAAAATGTTTGATCTCGTTAAATATCCAAGGATAGCCAATAGCAGCACGGCCAATCATGATGCCATCTACGCCGTAGCGGTTTTTATACTCCAACGCTTTTTCTGGACTATCAATATCACCATTGCCAAAAATAGGAATGCTGATGCGTGGGTTATTTTTCACTTTACCGATCAATGTCCAGTCTGCTTCGCCTTTGTACATCTGTGTCCTGGTGCGACCATGAATAGCTAATGCTTTGATGCCGACATCCTGCAAACGTTCAGCTACCTCTTCAATATTTTTTTTATTATCGTCCCAGCCCAATCTTGTTTTCACCGTAACCGGTAATGAAGTTGACTTAACAACGGCGCTGGTTAAACGCACCATCAAATCAATATCTTTTAATACACCAGCACCAGCACCTTTCATCGCTACTTTTTTAACCGGGCAGCCGAAGTTGATATCGAGTAAATCAGGTTGCGTTACATCCACAATCTTTGCAGCCATAGCCAAACTATCTTCATCACCGCCAAAAATTTGAATACCGACGGGTCTTTCGTAGTCAAAAATATCCAGCTTCCTCCTGCTCTTAATTGCATCACGTATCAATCCTTCACTGCTGATAAATTCTGTGTACATCAGATCAGCGCCATTGTCTTTACACACAGCTCGAAAGGGCGGATCACTCACATCCTCCATAGGAGCTAATAAAAGTGGGAACTCAGGTAGTTGTATATTGCCAATGGAGGGCATAA
>CAZDHQ010000452.1:0-4511 GCA_964505135.1 uncultured Ferruginibacter sp. | reverse complement strand
ATTACCTTAATTGGTATTCCAATTTATTTTATTGCTAAACGAAATAATGCCAATACATCGGCATAGGAAATACTTCTTTCCCGTTAAATAAACTGCAGTTTTTATAGTGTCTCAAAGGACAAATGAACAACTCTTTTCAAAGGGCATCCATTTTATAAAGTGGCCATTCGTGTTTGCTGTATAATACAACACTTCATTCTTGATACTTCGTAATCCTCATCAGTACTGCATTACCACCTCCACTGTCGACAAATTTCTATAAGCCCACTGAAATACATCTACAGGCTTTAGCTTATTCTTTCGATTAATATGTTTTACACTTCTGTCGTTTTATAGAGCATAAAGTACATGAACTGCGTCGACTATTAATGTCATTAATTTTTAATACGGGGATTCATTAACAATAAAAAACACAATCATGAAAGTTGCAATTGTTGGCAGCGGCTACGTAGGTCTTGTTACCGGTGCCTGCTTTTCTGAAGTAGGAATTGATGTTGTATGCGTAGACATCAACCAAAAGAAAATCGAAGATCTAAAAAAAGGAATCATTCCTATTTATGAACCGGGTCTGGAGGATATGATTCATCGGAACATGAAAAAGAACCGGCTTGAATTTACTACCAGCATTGCTGATGCTCTGAAAGATTGTGAAGTATTATTTATTGCTGTGGGTACACCCCCTGATGAAGATGGCTCTGCAGATTTAAAATATGTGTTGGCTGTGGCACGTGATTGTGGTAAGCACATGAATGATTACCTGCTGGTAGTTACGAAAAGCACTGTTCCTGTTGGTACTGCTGAAAAGGTAAGAGCAGCTATCAAAGATGAACTGAACAAAAGAAAGGCAAACATAGAATTTGATGTAGCATCTAATCCTGAGTTCTTAAAAGAAGGAGCAGCTATTGATGATTTTTTAAAGCCAGACAGGATTGTGATTGGATTGGAAAGTGCAAGAGCACAAGACCTGATGAAGAGCTTGTATAAGCCGTTTACATTAAATGGTCATCCAGTTATTTTCATGGACATTGTTTCTGCTGAAATGACCAAGTATGCAGCTAACTCTATGCTGGCTGCCAAAATCAGTTTCATGAATGACATTGCTAACCTGTGTGAAATAGTAGGCGCTGATATTAACCTGGTGAGAAAAGGTATTGGATCAGACACCCGTATTGGTAGCAAATTTATTTATCCCGGTATTGGTTATGGTGGCTCCTGCTTTCCCAAAGATGTGCAGGCATTGATAAGAACTGCAAGTGAATACAATTATGACCTGCGTGTATTGCAGGCAGTGGAAGCAGTAAACCAGGATCAAAAGCTGGTGCTGTTTAATAAGATCCTAAAATATTTCAAGGGCGATCTAAAAGGAAAGACAATTGCATTGTGGGGTCTTTCCTTTAAACCTCAAACAGACGACATGCGTGAGGCTCCTTCTTTAATCATTGTAAAAAAATTATTGGAGGCAGGAGCTAAAATAAAAGCGTATGATCCGGTTGCTATAAAAGAAGCCAAACATCATTTTGGCGATACCATTACTTACTGTGAAGATCAGTATGAAACATTGCTGGAAGCAGATGCACTGGCCATTCTTACTGAATGGGCGGAGTTTAAGTTTCCCAATTTTAAAATGATGGGGAGACTGCTGAATCAGCAGGTAGTATTTGACGGCCGTAATATTTATGACAAGAATGAAATGAAGGCAGCAGGCTTTACTTATTTCTGTATTGGTGTAAAAACAATCAGCGAAGCCGAAGAGGGAACAGCAGAACTGGAAACATTATTAAAAGAAAAAGTTTTTTAAAACCATACAATGAAGCGTAAAAAGGTTTTGATTACAGGCGGTGCAGGCTTTGTGGGCTCCCACTTGTGTGATCGTTTATTAAAAGAAGATTGCGAAGTTTTTTGCCTTGATAATTTTTTTACCGGGCAAAAGCAAAACATTGTTCACTTACTACAGCATCCTTATTTTGAACTGATACGGCATGATGTAACTGCACCGTTTTTTATTGAAGCAGATGAAATTTATAACCTGGCCTGTCCTGCTTCTCCTGTACATTACCAGTACAATGCTATCAAAACAATGAAGACCTCGGTGATGGGAGCCATCAATATGCTGGGGCTTGCAAAAAGAATTAAAGCAAAAATTTTACAGGCATCTACCAGTGAAGTATATGGTGATCCATTGGTACATCCGCAGGCTGAAACCTACTGGGGGCATGTGAATCCTATTGGTGAAAGATCCTGCTATGATGAAGGCAAACGATCTGCAGAAACCTTGTTTGTGAATTACCATAAACAAAACAATGTTCAGATAAAAATCATCAGAATATTCAACACCTATGGTCCACGGATGCACCCGGATGATGGTAGGGTAGTTTCCAACTTTATTGTACAGGCATTAAAAAACCAGGATATCACCATCTATGGTGAGGGTAAACAAACAAGAAGCTTTCAGTATGTGGATGATTTGATAGAAGGGATGATCAGGATGATGGCATCACCAAAGGAATTTACAGGACCGGTAAACATCGGCAATCCCAACGAGTTTACTATTCGTGAACTGGCTGAAAAAGTAATTGAACTCACTGGTTCCAAATCAAAATTGATTAATAAACCATTGCCGCCGGATGATCCAATGATGCGTCAGCCGGATATCAGTTTAGCAAAAAAAGAACTAAACTGGCAGCCAACCATTCAACTGGAAGAAGGATTGATCAAGACAATCAATTACTTCAAACAGGTGATATAGAAAAGACCAGCTTTTATAATTATTCAAACATACCGTAACTATGAAAACCGAAAATCAAACAGCTTTTAGTGCAACAGATGAAAAATTATACGACCTGGCTACAATAGAAAAATTTTGTCATGGTAATGTGGATGAGGTGAAGGAGATGGTAATAATTTTTATTGACGAGGTGTTAACATTGGTAGAAGATATCAGGGCTGCTTACAGCAAAAACGATTTTGATGGGATAAAAAAACTTACCCATAAGATTAAGCCTGTGATTGCCTATTATGATGCAGTAAAAATTCAAAATGAATTACAGTTGATAAATATTTTGGCTGAGCAGGGAATACCTTCTGCAATTTTTGAATCAAAAATGTCGACACTGCAGTCAGCCATTGAACAGGTGGTAGACAATATGAATAAAACCATTTTAAAAGGATAAAAATTTATACTTATGAAGAAAAGAATATTAGTGGTAGATGATGAAAAAAGTATCTGCCTTTTACTAAACAATTTTCTTGGTGAAGACTATGATGTAATTACCATTAGCAATGGTGAAGACGCCCTGGCCTGGCTGGAAGGCAATCTCCCTGATTTGATTATCAGCGATATCCAGATGGGTAATATGGATGGTTGTGAATTCCTGAGGAGAGTACGCCAGCGTGGCTTTACCAAACATACGCCCATCATCATGCTGTCTGCAAGGGCAGAAAGTAAAGAGCGCATTAAATGTTATCGCCTGGGTGCACAGGATTATTTAACCAAACCTTTTAATCCTGAAGAATTGGAAGAAGTGGTTAAGAAAAACCTGTCTCCCATACACTACGCACTAGTGTGGTAGTAACAAACTGAACCAGCAAGAACAATATCCAAATGAATACCATGCTTCCCTCCTTACACATTTTATATATCGGCACATCTGTACAGTGCCTTGAGTCATTAAAACAAAAAGAACAGGTAACGCTTGACGTGGTAGACAACAACCTGCTTGCCGTTAACTACCTCAAATCAAATAAACAGCCTGATGCTATTATTTGCGATTACCAGCTAACCGGTCAAAATGGTTTTCACTTGTTTGACTGGATAAGACAAAGGCCTGTTTATAATAATACTCCGTTCGTTTTGCTTTCACCTGTTTTCAATAGGGATATTTTTAAAATGGCTTTCAACAAGCGGGTGGATGACTTTTATATACTGGCTGATGTGGAAGGCGATAAATTATTGGAGCGCCTTCAATATTTGATTGAATACAGGAAAAAAGAGAATCCTGCACCGGTGATTGATTATGCAACAGAAGGCTATCGCATGCCTATTACCAAGCGATTGTTTGATATAGTAGTAGCATCATCTGTACTGCTTCTCGTGTCACCGTTACTGTTATTAGTAATATTAGCCATTCGCCTGGAGTCAAAAGGTAAGGTGTATTACATCGCCAAAAGAGTGGGACGTAAAACATTTGATTTCTATAAGCTCCGTTCTATGAGAACTGGTGCAGATGATATGCTGAAGAAACTGGCAAAAGAAAGAAATCAATACAAGAAATCGGATGAGGAACAGAATGTGATTTTAAACATGAGTTGCCCCAAATGTGCCGTGTTACCTGAAGGAGAACACTGCTCGCCTGTGATGTACATTGATACGCATGAAATATGTGATTACTGGTACAATGTACAGAAGAGAGAAGCGGCCAAAACCAATGCGGCTTTTGTAAAGATTGTGGATGATCCACGCATTACTAAAGTAGGCAAGTTTATACGGAACACCAGTATTGATGAATTGCCAC
>CAZDHQ010000451.1:0-4539 GCA_964505135.1 uncultured Ferruginibacter sp. | reverse complement strand
CACTTGCTGTATGTACCGTAGGCAGTAATACCCTCACACTTTCAGGAAGTGTTGGAAGCATTGTAAGATGGGAGAGCTCAACAAATAATGGCGCTTCATGGACTCCAATTGCAAATACTACTACTACCTTAAATGCAAATGTGGTAGCTGCTACCACATTATATAGAGTAGTAGTTCAAAGTGGTGTTTGTCCTGCTGATACATCAAGCATTGCAAAAGCTGGCCTGAAAAATTACTGGATTGGTGCCGTAAGTACGGACTGGCAAGATGGAAACAACTGGTCAGCAGGGGCAGTACCTATTGCAGACTTGTCTTGCCCAACGGTAACAATCCCAACAGGTGCGCCGAGAATGCCTACACTTAGTACCGGCACATCTGTTATAATTAATCTTGATATCCAAAGTGCAGCAAGCGCTACCATTACAGGAACCGGGCTGCTCACCATTGGAGGCACTATCACAAAAGCAGCAACAGGAACCTTTGATGTATCTAATGGTTCACTGGAATTCAAAAGCTCAAGTGGTCAAACAATTTCGGGTTCCTTGTTTGTTGGAAACAATATCAAGAACCTGCGAGTGAGTAATACCAATGCTTCCGGGCTTTCTTTAACGGGGGGGGTACCGCTGAATATTTTAGGTGACCTGGATTTTGGAGCAAGCAACAGTACATTAACCACTAACGACAACCTGGTGCTCCGTTCCACTGCTACTACTACAGCACGTATTGCAGATATTACTAACGGTGGACTTTACACTGGAAACAAATTTATCGGTAAGGTTACCGTAGAGCGTTATTTCCCTGCTGATCGGTCATGGAGATTATTGACTTCTCCTCTGACTAATACGGGCAATATTTTTGGTTCATGGCAAAACAACCGGAGTTTTGCTGCAGCAACAGGTATGCTGGTTACCGGGCCAACTCCAAACCCACCGGTAAATGGCCTGGATTCAAGTGCTCAAAACAATTATTCAATGTATACATGGGATGTAGTAGCTCAGAAGTATATAGGGGTTGGTAATACAAGAACTATGTTATTGTCAGGAACGGCTACAAGCGCCGCAAATAAAGGCTTCTTTACATTCGTGAGGGGAGACCGCTCGCCTGCCAATACAATTATCCCAAATACCAATATAACTACTTTAAGCAGTACAGGATTTTTGCAAACAGGAACACAAACATTTACTGCATCACCACTTGCAGATAGCTTTACCCTGGTTGGTAATCCCTATGCGTCGCCGGTAGATATGGCTGCGATTACACGTAACAATGTAGCGCCAAGATTTATTGTTTGGGATCCTAAGTTGAGCGATGTGGGAGCTTACGTAACCATGGAAGAAAGTAGTCCGGGTGTATATACGCCCAACCCGATAAGGCTTGGTGGCCAGGACAATTACATTCAATCAAGCCAGGCATTTTTTGTACAAACAGTAAGTACTGCTGCTGCATCGGTTATTTTTAATGAAACCAATAAATCTGATCAAAACAGGTTGGGTTTATTTAGACCTGCTGCGCCTGCGGAAAGAAGGAGCCTCAGTATTTACCTATATAAGTACCGGCCAAACAATGAACCTTACCAGGCTGATGGTACCTATGTGCAGTTTGATAATTCTTTTGCAAAAAGGGTGGACATTTCAGATGCACTTAAGTTCAGCAATATCAATGAAACCTTTGGTATTTTAAGAGATGACAAATTCCTTGCTATTGAAAAAAGACCTGAAGTGGTTGACAATGATACCGTCTTCCTGAAACTTACAAAAACAACCCGCCGTAAGTATCATTTTGAGATCCTTCCACAAAAGATAAGCAAGGAAAATCTTACGGCCTTCATCGAAGATCAATTCCTGAAAACAAAAACACCATTGAACCTGGAAAGCCAGACAGATGTTGACTTTGAAGTGAATGCAGATGCTGCTTCCGCTGCTGCAGACAGGTTTAAGATTGTGTTCAGGCCTTCAGCTATCTACACGGATATTGATGCCAAAGTGGTGAATGGAGATATAGCGGTGAACTGGTCAGTATCAAGTGAATTTAATATCCAGCAGTACGAAGTGGAGAGATCGGTTGATGGCACCAACTTTACGAAGTTAAATGAACAGCCAGCTGCTAAAAATGATTTCACCAGTGCCGTGTATAACAGCCTGGATGCATCGCCTGCTATCGGCACCTACTATTACCGCATCAAGAGCATCAGCAATACAGGTGTAATTGGTTACAGCAACACAGTGAAAGTAAAAATCAATAAGTCTACTCCTGCAATGTATGTGTTGCCAAATCCGGTAACCAACAATATCATACAGGTACAGATGAACAGCCTGCCTGCAGGTGTGTATGATGCAAGATTGTTGACGTCCACAGGGCAGTTGGTGTTTGCAGATATCATTAGCCATGCGCCGGGTACTGCAACAGAAACCTTACTGCCGAAGAAAAAACTGACAGCCGGTATTTATCAATTAAAAATTACAGCACCTGATAAAAAAGTAACCATTATAAAAGTGGCGGTGGAATAAATTGAATCCAGCATGAATTACCACGAAACTGTTCTCTTTATGAGAACAGTTTTTTTATTGTTCAATTAATTCCTGCATGATTTGTTTTAGGAAAAAGCCTTGTCTTATTTTCTTGCCAAGGTTTACGGCATTTTGCTGCATTTGCTGGTACGCAGTAGTCGTGATGGAGTTGAGTCGGCTTTTTAAATCAGTGAGACTGCTTATTGTAAAACCGATGTTTTGTTGATTGACCAGTTCTGCAATAGCGCTTTTATCCCATACAATTACAGGCATACCTGCTGCCAGGTAGAGAGAAAGTTTATGTGGATTGTTGTATTGCAGATATGGATCACATCGGTTGATATCATTTCCATCCCATACCAGGCCAAAGCTTCCCTCAAGCTTTGAAGGAAGTGTGCCGGCATCAAATGCTCCTTTATAAAAGAGATGGTCGTTTGACTTGCTTTTGTCAAAACCTAATCCATAAATATTTACATCCACATCTTTAATTAAATATAAAAAACCTGATTTTTCAATATTGCCTGCGAAACATACAGGAGCTTGTAATCCAGCAGCAGCAAAGGATCCGGGTGATTTGTAGTCAAAAATACCGATGCTCTTTATCTCTTTTGAATTAAGTCTTTGTTCAAGGAAATGCTTCATTGCATCATTATGTGCAATGATCCACCTGGATTGCTGTAGTAGGTTTAATTCTGTTTTCAATAATGTTGCATCATTATCTCTTAATCCATCAATATCTACTATAATAACAGCAACGGGTATGTTTTTTTTTGACAATAACCGGAGCAGTTGTTTGTTTTTTCTACTGTGAAAAGGGAAGTGAAAGATGACAAGGTCTTCGGGATTTAATCTTGATGACCATGACAACATCTTTTGCCAGCTTTTTACCCGGTGAATAAGGGAACTGGAATTAGAAAAATCGATTGATTCAAAATTCAAATCCTGTAAAATGGATTCATTTTGTGAACGCAGGATACCTGCATTCATCAGGTTATCAAAACCTGCTTCCTTTACATAATATTTTTTGCCATTACTCACCTTTTTGATTTTGTTTTAGCAGGTTCATTCCATATCTGCCAGTTTGTATAAGAATATCATTCTTAAAAATCTTGCTGAGCATTAAAAAATACAATAAGGCACACACAGGTATAGCGGCCAGCAATATTAAAATTTGATTAGTGAATAATGTTCGTATGATATAAATAACTGGTACAAATAAAACACAGCTAAGCAGTATTTGTAATATCACACCTGGCTGTAGCCGCAATCTCGTTAACCTGGATGCAAGATAACCGCTCATAACTGTAATGGTAATCTCGGTAATAACGCTTGCTATTGCTGCTCCTTTTTCCTGTAAATAGGGAATCAGCAACAGGTTAGTGCCAATGCTAACAATACATCCGGTGATAACGGTAGTCAAAAATTTTTTTTCCTGCTTAAATGGTACCAATGTTTGAAAACAAAAAACATTGCTCAGTCCTATAATGAGCGGCAGCCATGCCAGTATGCGTAATAAAGGAACGGCAGGTAAGAATTTTTCTCCTGCAATAGCACCAATTATTTCGGGAGCTAATAAACTCATCCCTGCTCCCGCTGGTATAGCGGCAATACAAATAAATTGCACCAGTTTGTTGATGTAAACATTGCTTTCCTTATTCAATCCAGAACTAACCAGATAGGATAGACGAGGAGACAGCACTGTTCCCACGGCAACAATAACGAGTAAGAAAACTTTTACCATCTTAAGAACAAAGCTGTAGTAACCCACGGCCTGTTCATTGTGGGTGATATGCTGCAACAGGATGGTATCAAAATAGATGTAAATGCTGATAGCCGATGAAGTAAGAAAAAAATGCCAAAGCGGTTTAAGATGTTTTTTTATATCAAGGCTTTTAAATACCAGTTTGTTTTCACTCAATACTTTACTTAGGTTCAGCGCTGCCATTATAAAAATGGCGATGGTGTAAATGACAAAATAATTTGTATAGTCCTGCTGGCTTCTTACGAAAATAAAAAGACAGATTACCATTAC